>JBMCLF010000015.1:0-15211 GCA_048615215.1 Candidatus Brevefilum sp. | reverse complement strand
ATGGTATCGCCAGATGCTTTTCAATGAAACCTACTACTTGGTCGATGGTGGGACGTCTTCCCCGGTTCAGCGTGAAAATTGATTTTCTGCAATACAGACACGTCATCCAAATAGCCAAAAGATACGTCATCAAAACGCACATCGCCTTTGACAGCCTCAAGCGAGATCGCTTCAGGAAGATCGAAGATCTCCGGTTCTGCATCCAATATATCGAAGATTCGCTCTGCGCCTGCCAGGGCTGCCATCACGCTGTTGAAAAGATTGGCAATTTGCATCAACGGCCTTCCGAACCTGCGGGTATATTCGGCAAAGGTGGCGATCAACCCGATGCTGACCGTCCCGATCCCCTGGATGAGCAGATAGGCACCAACGCCCACAACCACGATCACATCCAAATTACTGAGCAGGCTAGTGACTGGCGGCATCAACCCAGCCAGGATGTTCGCACGGATTCCGAAATCACGCGTTGCCCGATTGTATTCAATGAATTCGCTTAGCGAACGGCCCTGGTGCCCGTAGGCAATCACCACACGGTGGCCGCTCAGATCCTCTTCCATCTGGCTGTTGAGCTGGCCGAGAGACTTTTGCAAATCCTGAAAAGCCGGCCGGCTGCGCTTGATGATGGTGGTCGTCAGCAAAAATGTAAAAGGGATCACTGTCAGGGCAGCCATTGTCAGCGTCAGGCTGAGCACAAACATCATAATCAGAACGCCAATCAGTGTCCCCAGACTTTGAATGAAAGAAATAAAATTCTGTGAGAGCAGCTGGTTGATGGCATCTATATCGTTGGTCAAACGGCTCAATAAGTCGCCGGCTGTTTGACGGTCATAATATCCAATCGAAAGCTTCTGCATGTGATCAAACAGAGATTGGCGCATATCTCGCATGATCTTTTGAGAAGTATTCGCCATGATCCTCCCATAGATGACCCCGAAAAGCCACATCAAAAGATAATTTCCCAGTAAAACCACCACCCAGCGCACCAGTTCAGAATAATCCCGGGGAACCAGGGCGCGGTCAATGATCACACCAAGCAAGAAAGGGCCGGCAATGCTCAAACCTGTTGAGAGCAGTATCAATATAGTAACAATTGACATCTCGATCTTGAAAGGTTTGATGTAAGACAGCAGGCGCTTTAACCCTTTGAAGGGCTTGCGAGCCTGAGCGGCACGTTGATCAACGGAGAGGCCTCTATTCATTTTTCACCTCCTGCATGGATAGTGCTTCTGCTTTATCGATGCCCTCTCCCAGTTGGGAATGATAAATCGCCTGGTAAATCGGGCTGGATTGGATCAAATCCGCATGTGTCCCCATTGCGGCAATCCTTCCCCCCTCCAGGACGATGATCTTATCCGCATAAAGCACCGTGCTGATGCGCTGGGCAACAATGAAACTTGTGCATGTTTTTAGCAATTCAACCAGGGCCTCCTGAAGCCTGGCTTCTGTTTCCACGTCCACTGCGCTGGTGCTGTCATCCAGAATCAGGATTCTTGGGCGGATGCACAAAGCTCGTGCAATTGCCAGACGTTGTTTCTGTCCACCTGAGAAGTTCGAACCGCCCTGCTCAACCTTTGATTGGTAACCATCTTCCTTTTCCATGATGAACTCATGAGCCTGGGCAATTTTTGCTGCGGCAATCACATCTTCGTCACTCGCCTCCGGGCATCCAAATGAAATATTCTCAGCCACCGTTCCACTGAACAGCACAGCGTTCTGCAATGCCACGGCAATATTCCGCCGAAGTTCCTCCTGGCTCAATTTCCGGACATCCAATCCGTCAATAGTTATTCGACCGTCCGTGGGGTCATAAAACCGCGGGATCAGGTTGACCAGGCTGGTCTTTCCTGAGCCCGTTGCGCCGAGGATAGCCACCATTTCTCCAGGTTCAGCTGTAAAACTGACCTCCTGGAGCACAGGCTTATGGTTATTTTCCTCACCATCGTAATCCAGACTGACATTTTCAAATACAACATGTCCCTCTGTAATTTTTCCGGCAGTTTCCTCTGGATAAATGATCGTCGATCGTGTTTCTAAAACTTCTACCACGCGATCAAGTGATGCTGCCGCCGAATAATATTGTGGCAGGATCATCGCCAGCAGGATAATCGGGAACATGGTCATCAACAGATAATTCGAAAAGGCCACCACCTGGCCTGTCGTCAGCAGCCCATCAAGAACCATGTTCCCACCAAACCATAAAAGGGCAGCAATAGACAGATTGATGATCAGGATCATTGTGGGCAGCAAGAACGCCAAAAGACGGAAAACTGTCACCTGTTTCTCGGTCAAATTTTCATTAGCGGTTTTAAATCTCTTCTTTTCATGTTCAGACCGCACAAAAGAGCGCACCAGGCGAACACCGGCGATATTCTCATGCAGAACGATGTTGACCTTTTCAAGACATTCCTGGACAACTTTAAACAATGGCCGTGCTTTAGTACTGAAAACCCAAATCATAACGATAACGAGGGGCAGCAGGATCACCAGCAACAACGCAAGCCTGGGGCTGGTGGTGACCAGCATGATCAGACTTCCAACCAGCATCAATGGTGCACGGAACAGGAGCCGCATCGTCATCATTAAAGAAGTCTTCACAATATTGATATCGCTGGTCAATCGAACCAGCAGTTCGCTGGTTTGCAATTTATCCAGGTTGGCAAAGGAAAAGGATTGGATATTGGCATACGCCTTTTCACGCAAATCAGCCCCAAATCCTTCAGAAACACGCATGGCATAAATGGTGTTGATAAATGCCAGAACCAGGCTGATGAGGGTCAGACCAACCATCAACAGGGTAGAGCGCAAAACCACATCCTGATCCCCCTGAGCAATCCCCTGGTCGATGATCGTCTGGATCTGGCGTGGGACGAGCAAGTCTGTAATGGACAAGAAACCCATGGCAAATAAAGAAAGCAGGATCTGCCAGCGGTATTTTTTCATAATCGGGAGGATTTTACGAATACTATCCAAATTAAACTCCTTATTTAAATGATAATAACAATAGCGATGATCTCACTTGCCTTTGGCATGATTCTCCAGATTTTGGAGGACCTTTTCCAGGGAGCTTTTCAATCGCCTGGTTTCGGCTTCATCGAAGCCTTCGAGAAGAACCGCTTCCATGTCACGCATGGATTGGCTCAGATCCTCAATCAGACTGTAGCCCTTCTCCGTCAGGTAAATCCGGCTGACGCGTTCATCCTCAGGATCGCGCCTGCGCTGAACCAGACCCGCCTTTTCCATGCGTTTGATCTTGTTGGTCAGGGTGGCAGGTGTGATTTCAAGGAAAGCAGCCAGTTCGGAATTGGACCTGCCATCGATCTGGTGCAAAGCAAACAGGACATGCGGTTGCCCGCGATGCAACCCGAGGGTATGCATTTCCTTGCGGATCAAGTCGCGGTGCGCTCGGACCAATCGAACCAGCAAAAACCCAAATGAATTGAAGATTTCATCTTCCATAGTAAACACCTTTTACTTAGTATCCTAATAATTAGCTGGCTAAATATATCGCGGCGTGGCCAATTTGTCAAGCCGAGAACAGGGCGGAGAACCACAGGTGTTTGCAGCAATATGATAACTCGCTTCATACATGGCTTAATTGTCGGTTATAGAAAATGCTCGAAAAATTGGGGTCCCTGAATGCATTGAATATAATTAATACGACACACCAATAAACCCGGAGACATCACCATGGACCAATCTAAAAAATTGCTCTCTTTCGGCATCACGGGCACCGTCAGTCCTGCAACACCCCTGAACCGCAACCCGACCTATTTACTCTCCATTCACGACGTTCAAAAACTGCTGGTTGAGACAGCGCAAGAACCGAAAACCCGCAAGGCCATTCAAGAAGCCCTGTCAGATGCGGATGTTTCCCTGGAAGACCTGGCCAAATCAGGCCTCCTTAAACAGGCGGGAGAACATTACAGGATCAGTTTTGTCCTTTTCCTGAAGGAAGATCTCAAAACGATCAAATCGGTCACCGGCGATTTGGCGCATGACCTGGCACAGGCTTACCTTCAGCAAAGGGGAGAGTTTTCAAGTCTTCTTGCCAGATCGACCAATTTGAACAATGCCATAGACGCTCTGGCTTATATCCTGATTGGCTGCTTTTCTCTGGATTGGGATGGCCTGCAGATCACCAGCGAACTGGGCTACCGAACGGAATCCCAGCCCACAGATTTGGGTGACCACTACCTCACCTGGGCCGAAGAACGCCAAAACGAGGCCGTGCGTGCTTTATATTGGGGCAGCCACAACGATTATTTTCCGGAATGCGTGCTTACGTCTTTTGGGGACCACTGTGCTCTCCCCAGAACCACCTTTCCAGACCTTGCCTGGCGGATGGAACACAGCCTGTACGACCTGAACATTTCGTCAGAAGTCGAATACCGCTTGGTTCAGGCGTTTTCGCCCTTTGTTTCCGATTTTGCAGAACTGATCGGTGAATTGATGCTTTCCCTTGCCGAGGGCGACCGGTCTCTCGAAGACCTGGCAGAAAGTCTGGGTGAAGAGCCCGGTGAAATTCTGGTCAAGGTAGATTTGCTTAAGTCCTTAAATTGGGTTGAAGGCAACACGACTTCCGGTTACCGTCCCGCCATTCCAGCGATTCCCTTGAGCGATAAAGACCTGGTTGAAGAAGTGCTTACCCAGAGCGGAAAGATCCTTATGCAATGGCTCCCGGAACATATCGATGAACTAAAAGATCGGCTAAGTGACATCACACCGCATAAATACGGCCTGACCTTTGAAGAAACATTCACACAGGTCTGGCACTACCTGTTTGGTCTCACCAACAAGCATCTGGTGAAAGCCGGCTTTTTTGCCGACCCCTACAGCCCGGACCGTCAGTTCCAGGGTTTCATCCCTGCCGTGTGGCATCCGGACGTGATTCCTGAAGAAACAACTTTTACATAATAATGAACGAATACCTTATTACCACCTGCAGTAAAAATAAGGATGACGCACCGGGACTGCTGCCGGCTATCGAACGCTACCAAAACTCCCGCATAGAATGGGTATATTTGGAAAGCATACGCCTCAATACGCCCATGCTGATTTTCTCAGGGGAATTTGGCCTCCTCGAGCCGATTGACCCGATTCCATGGTATGACCATGCCTTACAAATGGATGAAATCTCAAAACTCATCCCAAAAATTGCCCGAAAATTGAGAGCGTTAGGCGTTGAAAGCCTGCGCTTTTATGCCCGCCCGGCATCTGAGCCGGGATGGCGCCCCTACCACGCCGCACTCAAACAGGCCTGTGCGGAGGCTGATGTGACCTTGAATTGGATTCCCTGGAGAGATAAAACGCTCTAAATAAATCACCCCCGGATTCATCCAACATCATCCAGGGGTTTTGTTTTTAACCTCATCCCTGTTCTACGGGATGGGATCTTTGCCAACCCAGTCATCCCCTAAGACCACGACCAGGTCAACGTTGGGATTCGGCTCATTCTGCTGATAAATATCCATTGAGGCCACATCCATGGTCTCTGCCAGCCAACGCAGGGCATAAGGTTTGGCTTGATAAATATAGATCTGGGTCGTAACCGTGTAATCCGTACTGGTTTCCTCGACTACGGTGAATCCTTTTTCCCTGAGCCATGCTGCTGTCCTGGCCGCCATACCATCTTGATAAGAGCCATTCCAGATCGCCACCCGTGCGCCTTCCTCAGCAACGCCTGCCAGAATATCCTTTGCGCCAACAGGGCCAATGGCGCCACCGTTGCCGAAGGCTTCATCGCGCAGCAGCCGAATTTTATCCGGAATGGGCTTCAAGATGTCGAGGCCATCGGGAGATTTTCCCAGAGACACATATTCATTGGTGATCACAAATTGGTTGATTGCGTCCCTATCCAGATCCAAAACCGACCATCCAAGGCGGATCGCTTCGTTCAGGCTCATATTCGTATTAATGCCATCAGAGAGGTCATTGTAGATTTCCGGGGCGCGTGCCACCAGTTTGGGCATCATGTTAAATTCAAGGATCCGATCGCGCACCGCCATAATTAATTCCTGCTGGCGACGGGAGCGATCAAAATCACCGCCTTCAGTTTTGCGGGCACGGACATAAGCGAGGGCATACTCTCCGGACAGGGTGATCACACCCGGTTCAATGGTGACGGTGTTCCATTTTCCACGCCGGTCCAGAACCATCGGTTCATCAAAAGTCAGCCGCACACCGTCAATGTGGTCGATAAAGTCAACGAAAGCCTGAAAGTCGATCTGGGCGTAATAATGAATCGGTACACCCAGAAATTCCTGCACCGTCCGGGCAGCTAATCCCGCACCGCCGCCGGGTAGATTGTAAACCTCTCCCAGGTAATAGGCTGTATTGATCTTGCCATGCTCAAATCCGGGAATGCTCACCCAGAGATCCCTTGGGATGGACACCATTGCAGCAGTCTTGTTGAGGGGATCGAGGGTCAGGACCATCATCGTATCGGTTCGTGGCGTATCTCCAGCCTCCCAATCCCGGTAATCCAAACCCATGATGAGGACATTCACTCGGCTGACCCCATCCCATGGCTCAGGCGTTGGGAGGGCTGCAGCAGGAATATCCGTGGGTTTGGGCGTTGCCTCCACACCACCTTCTTCCTGTGTTATTTCAGCAGCTAACACAGGGTCTCCCGGTAAAGAGAAGGTCTCATTGGTGGCGACCAGCTGGCTGCTAAGTTCGTAACCAAAATACGCACCCAGCAGCCCTAAAACCAAAAGAAAACCCAGGATGATCTGGGATACCGTATCATTAGGAAAATTCTGTTTAATTCTTGTAATTATTGACATATTGGCTCATAAACCGATCAGGCCCTGAAGACGCGCAAAAATCCAATGGGCTTGAGAAATTTTTAAGTTTCACACAAATAGAGAAAATCAATCCATTGGAGGCGGCGGGACCGGTAGATCTTCTTTCTTGGTATTGATCCATTTATCGCCCTCATCGATTAACATCACCGGGATATCATCCACAATCGGATATTTCCGGTCACAGTCCTGGCAGATCAGCCAGCTTTCTTTATAATAATCAAGCAATCCGTCTTTTTCCTGCACGCAATTCGGGCAGCGAAGCATATCAAGTAATTCTTTATCGACCATTGTTCCTCCAATAAATTACCCCTGATTGACTGAGAGGTATCCAAACACCATTTTAATCCAAAATCAAAAATCCGCAAAGCGAGTCCTTAGGGCACTTTTGGATTTCTTTCTCCGCTCTTATTAATTTTCTTCAGATTCTGGGATATCTTCAGTCCCAGGACCATATTCATAGATTGCCTGCCAGGGGCGGAATTTTGTATAGAAGGAATCTGAGAAATGCACCTGGTCATTTTTGTAAACCGTGCGGGTGATGGAAATCTCGGCACCATCGGCTTCGTAATCGACCTGCTCGATCTCCCCTTTCTCAAGCTCAGGATTCTCGCGATACAGGGGCTCCGGTGCGGGGATCACATTCTTTGGCCCGGTCGTCTGCCAGGAGACCGATCGTCCATCTTTGGTTGAATAGAATTTCCAAGTGAGGGACGCGTTCCCCATGTAAGTTTCCATCAAGAGCCAGTGATCGGTGTCATTGGTGAATTTAAAATCCACTATGGGAACATAGACCGTCGCATCAAGGCCGGCCAGGTTGGGGTCTTTGCTGCCGTCTGGCCGCATCTCATAATAGCCCACGCGGTAGGCATGTGCATGCCGTTCAACAATTGGGAAGCCTGCAAAAAACACGGTCCTGAAGAGTGTGGTGCTCACCTGGCAAACCCCACCGCCCACGCCCTGGATCGTCTGCCCGCCATAAATGATCAGGGCTTCAGCATAACCGTTTTCCAGACTAATGTTGCCCAGCGCTTCAGCCATCGAGAAGGTCTCACCAGGAGAAATGAGGAGGCCGTGAAATTCTGAAGAAGCTTTTTCGATGTTCTGAATACGTGCAGCGTCCGAACCATAGAAATAGGAGGTCTCCTGGTGAACCAGCTCGGTTATTCCCAGATCTTCCCCGGTAGATTCATCCGTCACATCAGGTGGGCGGGAGGTGAATTGCAGCGCGATCCGATGTTTTCCTTCTTTTAATTTTGCATTGATTTGCTCAACACTCCGGGTAACATCCAGGCTGCGGCCGATCATTGCGGGCTCGATCACTTCGAGTTCGCCGGTATCGTCATTGAAGATGAAACGGGCATTGATCGGTTTCAATTCCAGCTCAGGAGCCAGTCTCTTTAAATAAACTTCGAAAAGTCCTTCATTAACATTGATTGCGTAAGCCGTGGCTTCACCAGCCCCATTCTCCACGCTGGTGACTGACAGCATAGCAGCAAGGGCTTCAGGTTGAATGGACCAAGAGCTTGTATCTCCTTCGCCATCCGGTGCTGTCAGGATCAGCGATTCGCTTAGAATTTCCCGCGCCAATTCGGCCTGAGGGCCAACATC
The DNA here is from genome assembly GCA_048615215.1 of Candidatus Brevefilum sp. Lineage (GTDB taxonomy): Bacteria > Chloroflexota > Anaerolineae > Anaerolineales > Anaerolineaceae > Brevifilum. Next base: position 6,797 of record JBMCLF010000015.1, on the reverse strand, counting down.
TAAAATCGAAGGTTCCATTTCCTTCACGGGCAGCTCAATATCAAGGTTTTGCATTTGGGAAAGCGACGTTCGGAGTAAGGCCAGCGTGCCCTCAATGTCAAGCTCCCGTCCAACCTGGCCGCGTTTGACGATGACCTCGGTGTCTTCAAGGGCCAGTGAGGCTTCCAGCACCGGACGGTCGATCTCATCTGCAATGGATTGGAGATAACTCTGCGCCATGCGCTCATCATAAAAGGCCACCGGAGAAAGTTGAACACCCGTAAACCAGGCACGGCCCTTTTCAAGCAAGTTACCTGGCAGCCAACCGTCCCGTCCGAAGGCATAGGCCTGCTGGGCGCTGAATGAGGGATCGACCAGATAGCCAAAATCAATCGGGTGAGCTTCCCAGGTTTTTTCACCATAATTAAGGATGATTTGGCCCCCATAAGTGTATGGCACTTCTTCCGCCAAAAGCGAACTGGCTTCATCCAATGTAAGCCCTGAAAGATTGACATCATGTACATAGACACCGGGATAAATCTTTTCGGCGTAAATCACCTCAAACCCTAACAAAAGCATGGCCAACACACTGCTGAAAACCAACATGCTGAGGGGCAGGGCCAGGAAAATCTGCATCAAGGTATTTTTACTTAATTCGGTTTCCTTTATCATAATTGTCAAGATTATACTGCATACTGATTAATTAGTTATGAGATTAAACCTCTATCTTTCTAAGGTTGTTGACGTTATTCAGTTAATAATTGTTCCAGATACCATCCATCAAGAAGACTTATTACAAATCTTATCCATGGTAATTTTATATCGTATAATATTGTGTGCAACCACCCAACATTGAATAAAGGCCGTTTCATGACATTAACCATTGTCCTATTGATCATCATTATTATAGCTGCCCTGGTTTTGTTTTCGATTGAGACCCTTCCAGCTGAGGTCATCGCACTGGGTGTAATGATGGCATTGCTCCTGACGGGTATTCTGCCAGCAGATATCGCCTTCCAGGGTTTCGGGAGCGATACATCAATAATGATCCTGGGGCTGCTGATCCTGACAGCCGCACTGGTAAGAACGGGCGTGGTTCAGAAGATATCCCGTCGAATATTATGGTCTATTGGCGAAAACAAGAACCGGCTCTACTGGATCATCATGGGCACTGCGGGGTTGTTGAGCGGTTTTATGTCCAACACCGCCACTTCTGCTTTTTTCACGCCGATGACCATTGGCCTTTCGAGAAAATTCAAGATACATCCCTCAAAATTACTGATGTCTCTGGCCTTTGCCGCCATCCTGGCCAGTTCAATCACCCTTGTCGGTACCTCCACCAATGTGGTGGTAAGCGGTTTGATGCAGCAAAATGGAATGCAGCCGTTGGGTATGTTCGAACTCACCCCGGTAGGGATTCCCATCCTGATTGTTGGGATGCTGTATATGTTTTTTGTCGGACGTCATCTGGTCCCTGTCAGAGATCAGCCCGAAAGCGGCTTAACAGAGAACATCCTCTCCTATTGTTCAGAATTCGAGGTAACTGAAGATTCTCCCTGGGCAAATAAAAGCCTGAATGAGATTGGTCTGGGGAAGGAATTTGATCTGACTGTTCTGAGAATTTTAAAGGAATCCGGATATCACGTAGAACCGCGTGCGTATACAATCCTAAAACCCGGGGATAGAGTTCTCGTTGAGGGCAACCGTGATGATCTCGTCAACCTAGAAGAAGAGGGACCAGTAGAATTTACCGGAAAGTTCGATGAAGAAGCGAAAATTCCAGAGGAATTATCCATGGCGGAAGTTATCCTATTGCCAGGTTCACCCCTGATTGGCCGCACGCTTTCCGGGCTCAATTTTCGCGAGCGCTACGGTCTGCAGGTGCTGGGGGTCAACCGCAAGGGCGAAACCATCCGGCGACGCATCAGCCGAACAAGATTACAAGTAGGGGACCAACTGCTGCTGCAGGGCCATCCGGATACGATTGACGGCCTGGGTAAAAACAACAGCTTCCGTGTGGTCTCCAGCCAGCTTGACATCATGCCAGAAACGGATAAGGCTCCGATTGCGCTTGGTATTTTCATCGGCGTTTTGGTGCTCGTATCCTTTGAGATCCTCTCACTACCTGTTGCGGTGATGCTGGGAGTTCTTCTGGTTTTTGTTACACGATGCATCACCCCGGGTGAAGCTTACCGTCGGGTCAACTGGAACCTGTGGCTGCTGATCTCCAGCATGCTGGCCCTCGGGCAGGCTATGGAAGTCTCCGGCCTGGCAGACCTGATCGCGAACGAGATTGTAAACCTGATTGGCGCTTCCAATCCCATACTCCTGCTGGCCGCCTTCTTTTTCCTCTCGCTGTTATTAACTCAGCCCATGTCCAATCAGGCTGCAGCAGTGGTTGTAATCCCTGTGGCGATTCAAACCGCCTATCAATTAGGGCTCAACCCACGTACATTTGCTGTTATGATTGCGGTTGGCGCAAGCTGCTCCTTTATCACCCCCCTGGAACCCGCAGCCCTCATCGTTTACGGCGCTGGCAATTATCGATTCTTCGATTTTATCAAAGTCGGTTCAATCTTGACACTGCTGGTTTTCATGATCGCCATCTTCATGGTTCCCTGGTTGTGGCCCCTTTAAAGACCATTAAACTTGCAAGCCAATACTGAAGAGGATCAAATTCGGGAAACTAAAAATTGTTAATGTTGGGAGGAAAAATCCCCTAAAGTCGATCTTCAGAACGCAGGAGCAATTGTTCCGCTTTTGAGAAGACCTGTCCTCTGACCAAGACAATCGAAATCAACACCGTGACCCCGGCTGCAACAAAAATAGCTCCCGAAACCACGAACTGGTAAAACCCGGCATAAGCGGGATCAATTCCAGAGAGCAGCATGCCAGACATGGCACCGGGAATCCAAACAATTCCCAGAGACTGGAGACCGTTGATCCTGGGGATCATCGCCGCTGTGACTGCCCGCCGGACGTAAGGGGCCACAACCATCTCAGGCGACGCACCCAGGGAGAGGGCAGCCTCGATCTGGCCGGTATGCGAGGTCAATTCCGAACGAAAACGTTCCAGCAACAGGGCGTTGGCGTTCATCGCCCCATAGACCATCATGCTGCCAATGGGAATAATGGAGGTCAGGTCCTGCTCGATCACGCCTAAAAAGGTCATCACCGAAATGACCAGGCCTGAACCAAGTGTAATCCCCAGCAAAGAAATCCACAGCGCATTGGGGATATCTTTTATGCGACGGACGGTAATTACGCCCGCTGCACCGATCATGGCTAAAATTACCGGTAGGGCCATCCACAACGGAGCGGTAAAGACCAAGGTGAGGAGGAAACCCACTGCCACAATTTGGATCAATCCCCGGCCCAATCCAATAGCGATTTCCTTTTTCAGGCCAAGCTTGAAGCGCGCGGTGACCAACATAATAATCAACGCTGCGAGTAAAGTCACTCCGGCTTGAGCCGCGCCTAACAGAATCTGGTTATCAATCCACTGAACTAACACTCAACACCTCCTCCACCTGTCCATCCGCAACAAGCCGGCCGCCTTTCAGCAATAACACACGATCGGCCATGCGTTGAACCTGCTCACTATCGTGGGTGACCAAGAGACAGGTAACCTGATGTTCCTCAAGAACCGAGCGAATGGTTTCTTCCACTTCACGCCGGGAGTCATCATCCAGGGATGAAGTTGGTTCATCAAGGAGCAAAACAACAGGGTCATTTGCCAGGGTTCGAGCCAGGTTGACACGCTGTGTTTCTCCGCCTGAAAGTGTATTTACCGACCTTTCAGCAAATCCGGCAAGGTCCACCCCTTTGAGAAGGACCTCAATCCGCTCATCCGAAAGGGTTTCTCCCTGAGCTTCAGGCCCAAAGCGCAAGTTATCCGCCACCGTTCCGGGAAAGAGATGCGGCTGCTGCATTACCAGCCCCAAACGCCGGTGCAGTTGTCGTGGTGGAATCTGGCGATAATCCTTACCTTGCAAATAAACTGTGCCTGAAGTGGGTTCATCCAACCGGTTTAATAGCCGAATCAAGGTGCTTTTGCCGGCACCCGAGGGGCCGAAAATCGCCAGGCGTTCGCCCGAATTGACCTCAAAAGAGATCGATGAAAGAATCCGTTGATCATCCACCTGGAATGTTAGATTTTCGGCTTTTAAAAATATGGAATTGTGCTGTTCAGAGGGTTGCACAGGTCCTCCCCAACGAATTTAATAGAACTAAAGAATATGCTTATTCCCCAGAAGCGACCTGCTCGATAACATGGTAAATCTCCGCCGTTGACGTGAAGGAGCCGATCTTGATCTCCCGCAACGCCCCCGCAGCATCCAGTATGTAAGTCTCTGGGACAGAAGACACCTGATAAAGATTTGAGATTTCTCCGCGCAAGTCCGGTCCATTGGGATAGGTCATGCCGTAAGTTTCAATAAACGCCAGGGCGTTTGATTCCGTATCCATATAGGCCACGCCAAGAAAGATCACTTTCTCACCTTTCGATGAATAATTTGACCAGGCCTCCTCGAGCATGATTGCCTCTTCATCACAGGTGCTGCACCAGGAGGACCAGAAATTAATCAATACTATATTTCCCCGCAAGGATGCCGTATGGATGGTATCACCGGTATATGTTTCTAACGTAAAGTCCGCTGGAGTTTGTCCAATTGAGACTGCTGAACTTCTTTCTGAGAATAATTTCACCCCCAACAGCAGCAGAAGGCCCACGAGCGAGACCACCACCAAACCGATCCAGATAACCTTTACCCGACCAGATCCATCCCTTAAATCGGATTGATGGCGCCCCATTATACATTCTCCATATTGTTCAGATCTTCTTCGACCTTTTTGAGATACGGGTCTTTGAAGTCTGCATCACTGGAGGTTCTGGTTATTGGTTTTCTCCTGAGTTTGCTGAAGAGAAGGCCAAGCCCGATGACAAACACTGCCGGGGGAAGTACATAAAGCAGCCAGTGCGCACCCCGCCGGGGAGGCTCTCCCAGCACGCGATCACCGTACTGGGCAACAAAAAATACCTTGATCTCGTCGTCGCTCCAGCCTTCAGCCAGTTTTTCACGGATCAATTCTCGCCATTGGTCGCAGGCAGCTATCTGACATTCATCCAGAGGAACATTTTCGCATACTGGACAAAATAACTGGCCGGCAATCCGGTTGACATCATCATCTGAGGGGGTCGGTGTTTGTGCTGTGACCAAAAAAGTAGAGATCTGCAGGATAAAAATATTGGCGATAAAAATTACTGCCAAAAAAGTATGTCTGCTTTTGATGTTTTTCGATGTCATGAGTGTTTTCATTTTGAACTGGATACCGCCCTAAGGATACCATACACAAACCCTACCTGGGTGTGAGGATCTAACCCAATAGGATGAGTATAATCAAATTAAATAAAACCTGATCAGGCATGCAATAATCTGACCAGATCAATCTTTACAAACAACAGCGTGAGCCATTAAAAACAGGAAATCAAATATGGAATGGCAAAAACTCATCGAGAAACTCATCCAGATCATCATCGCCCTCCTTGTGAGCGTAGGTCTCATGACAGGACCATCAGAAACACCGAGCCTGATCGAGCAAACCACACCGCTTAAGCCTGAGTCCACAGCCACCCTCGCCGAACCTATCACCCCAACCCTCAACACCTTCCTGACACCCACCGCTATTCCACCTACCATCACACCCACGAAAATCCCCCATTATTTGCGTCCTGACCCCGGCAGTGTCTGCAGTTATGATCCACAGACAGAAGCCCTGATGGCTGGTTTAGACCAGGCAGGCTGGGTGCATTGGATTGAGTTGCTCTCCGGTAAAAATCCGGTTAAGCTGAATGGTGAAACCTACACGATCCTCACCCGCTACAGCGAATCCATGTTCAGTGGAAATCCCAGGGCCAGAGCTTATGAGTTTGTTCTTGAGCAAGTGCGCCAGTGGGGCTATCAGGATGGTGTTGACCTTTTTGAACAAGAATACCAGCCGTTTGCCAACGAACCCGAAACAATCTGGAAAAACATTATCCTTCTCATTCCCGGAAAAGACCCGGAGATCGGACACGAACAAATCCTGCTGACCGCCCACCTGGACAGCATCTCTCAGGGGCGTCCGGAAGCCATTGCGCCTGGTGCTGATGATAACGGCAGCGGTGTTGCGACCTTACTGGAGGCCGCCCAGTTGTTTCAGAACCTAAATTTCAGACGTACTATCAAAATTGTGTTCTTTACAGGAGAAGAGCAGGGACTCTTAGGAAGTCAAAGTTACGTCAACCATTACCAGCACGAGATGGAAAACATTTTAGGCGTCTTCAACCTGGACATGTTTGGCTATGACAGCGACAATGACCGCTGTTTCGAAATCCATGTGGGGAGGCTGCCAGAGTCCAATCTCACTGGGGGATGTTTGGCGGATATAATCGAAGGTCACAAAATGGAACTGAAGTTCGAATATATCAACGAAGATGCCATTGGCGCTTCTGACCATGCCAATTTCTGGCAGGAAGGTGTGGGTGCGATTGAAGTGGGACAAAATTTTCTCACCAACGATCTCCCCAATGGTTGTGGGCAAAGGGATTTCAACCCATACTACCATTCTGAAAATGATCGCATTGAGAACATGAACCTTGACATGGGGCACGCTATTGCCAGAGCAGCCATTGGCGCTGTGGCACGCATGGCAGAACTAAGTAAGGATTGAACCATGAAAACTGTCCTGAGGCTACTGCTTCCAATCTTTCTCGCCAGCCTGGCTCTGCAACCGCAGTCTTACCTATGTGAAACAGATCCAAGGGTGGCAGGCTTGCT
>JBMCLF010000014.1:0-15744 GCA_048615215.1 Candidatus Brevefilum sp. | reverse complement strand
GAAAATTCGGTAAATTCGTTCGAGAAAAAGTCGACCATCTGATTTTGTTTGGTGAGGCAGCTGACCTGATTGAAGAAGCGGTTGGGAAAACACCGTCCGATGAACGGCCTTTTTCAGTTGACAAATGTGCCGGACTTGAAAAAGCCGTAGAAAAAGCGGCTGAGCGGGTCGAACCCGGCGACGTGGTACTGCTCTCCCCCGGCGGCACAAGTTTTGATGAATTTGATGATTTTGAAGAACGCGGAAAGCGATTCAAACAATGGGTGAAGGAACTTTCGTAACCAATTCAAATAGAAAAGCCAACAAGCCAAAAGCTTTACGGCTGCCTTTCGATGTGCCGTTGCTGCTGGTGGTGGTTGTTCTGATCGTGTTCGGGCTGTTGATGGTTTATTCCGCAAGCTGGGACTTCTCTATTTATATGGGTGAAGGGCCGACATATCTCTTCAGCCGGCAGCTCCTGTGGGTTTTCCTCGGCCTTGTGGCAGCGGTGATTGCCAGCATGATTAACTACCATCTTTACCAGAAAATCCTTATTCCCATGTGGTTCGGCACATTGCTGCTGCTACTGGCGGTACTGATCGTCAACGAAGGCCGCGGCGATGAAGCCACACGCATGCTCTTGAGCGGTTCTGTTCAACCGTCGGAGCTTGCCAAAGCTGTCATCATCATTTATTTGTCTTTCTGGCTCCACCGCCGGCTGGATTCAATTAACGATGTCCAGATAGCGTTGGTCCCCCTGGTGCTCATCCTCGGCGTCACTTTTGCATTTATCATGATGCAGCCAGATCTCAGCGCAGCCCTGACAGTGCTCCTGCTGGGCGTAATCCTCTTCTTTCTCGCCGGAGGCGATTGGAAGATCATCCTTTTAGTCATTGTCCTGGCAATTTTGGTCGGGCTGCCATTAATGTATATTTATCCCACAGGAAGGGCGCGCCTGAATGCTTATATCATCAGCCTGAACAACCCGCTTGAATCCAGCTATCACATCCAGCGCAGTCTCGAAGCGATCATCAAAGGCGGCTGGTTCGGCGTTGGCATCGGCCAGGCAGACACAAAATTTACCGGCCTGCCCCTGGCGCCTACGGACAGTATTTACGCTGTCATCGTTGAGGAAACCGGCATCCTTGGCGGCGCCTTCGTTGTGGTTCTTTACATTCTGCTGGTCTGGCGGGGTTTGGTGATCTCTAAAAATGCACCTGACCAATTAGGATCACTGCTGGGCTTCGGGTTGACAACGTGGATCGCTCTGGAAGGCTTAATGAATATGGCGGTGATCGTTGGCTTGCTACCCTTTACCGGCAATGCACTGCCCTTTATCAGCGCTGGCGGGTCAAGTATGCTCGTCACCCTGACAGCCATTGGCATTATTATGAATATTTCAAAATTATCAATTAATCAGAAGTCATCAGAAAGGAGTCCGCACAGTGCGGTTGTTGATCTGCGCAGGCGGGACGGGCGGGGGCGTGTATCCCGCCGTGACCGTTCTTGAAGCTCTTGAGCTCACTCACGATGAGGTACTGTGGGTCGGCAGCCGCGGCGGCATGGAGGAAGCATTGGTAACCAGACGCGAAATCCCTTACACATCCATCACCGCTGCCGGGGTGCACGGCGTTGGATGGCGTAAACTTCCGGGCAACCTTTGGATGCTATTCAAGGGTTTTCTGGCATCGCGACGCATTCTCCGCCGGTTCAAGCCCGATGTGCTCTTTTTTACCGGCGGTTATGTGGCCTTCCCCATGGCGGTTGCTGCTGTGGGCCAGCCGTCCGTTCTGTATGTTCCTGACATTGAACCAGGAATGGCTCTCAAAGCCCTGGCGCGATTTGCCAACCGCATCGCCCTGACCACAGAAACCTCCAAAGCATTCTTCCCGAACGAAGAAAAACTAAGGGTCACAGGCTACCCAGTTCGGCCCGGGCTACGAAACTGGACCCGTGAATCGGCACTGGATTATTTTGACTTTGATCCCAGCCTGCCAACCTTGGCTGTTGCCGGCGGAAGCAAGGGGGCCAGATCAATCAATATGGCCCTGCTGGATATCCTGCCCGACCTGCTGGAGGAAGTGCAGGTGGTGCACCTGACCGGACATCTCGATTGGGAGGTTGTGGAATCCAACACAAAGGAGCTCCCTCCTGAAAAGGCTCAACGGTACCAGGCCTTCCCTTATTTACATGAAATTGGGGCAGCCCTTGCAGCCGCTGATTTAATCGTCTCTCGTGCAGGGGCATCCACATTGGGCGAATACCCGCTCTTCGGCCTGCCGGCTATCCTTGTGCCTTATCCCTATGCCTGGCGTTATCAAAAAGTCAATGCCAGTTTCCTGGAAGATCGCGGGGCAGCCATCCTTCTGAAGGACGAAAATCTGCATGAAAAACTTTATGACATGATTCATGAACTACTCTCAGACCCTGCAAGACTTTCGAAAATGAGCAAGGCGATGTCTTCACTCGCTACACCAGACGCAGCTGAGAAAATTTCCCAACTTATCCGGGAATTAGCCGGAGAATCGCATGGAGGTGTGCCAGCGTGATCAGCCTTTCGGTACTCTTCTGGATGTATGTAATATTGTTTGCGATCATCGGCGGGATGCGCGGCTGGGCAAAGGAAATTCTTGTCACCTCAGGCGCTATTGTCGCCTTATTCCTCATCTCGATCATGGAGACCTTCATTCCCTTCATCCGGGATTCGCTCAATCCGCAAAACGCGTTCTGGGTTCGCATCTCCGTTCTCGCTGTGATGACCTTTTTTGGCTATCAGGGACCAAATATCCCCCGCATGATCGATAGCGGCAAATTCGTGCGGGATCATTTCGAAGACATCCTTCTTGGGATTTTCCTGGGCGGCGTAAATGGATACCTGATCTTTGGTTCCGTCTGGTATTACCTGATGGAAGCCGGTTACCCCTTCGATTGGATCCAGGCGCCGGATCAGATCACACAGGCTGGCAATAATGTGGAGGCTTTAATCAACATTCTTCCTCCCCAGTGGTTGACCGCACCCGCTGTCTACATTGCCGTTGCTGTTGCATTTATTTTTGTTTTGGTGGTGTTTGTCTGATGAAACATGTTCACTTGATCGGCATCGGCGGTACTGGTCTCTCTGCGATCGCTCGCGTACTCCTTGAAAGAGGCTACGCGGTCAGCGGGTCAGACAGGGAGGCTTCGCCCTTATTTAAGGCAATTACCGCAGCTGGAGCCAGGACATTCCTGGGCCATGCTGCCGAACAAATCGCCGGCGCAGATCTTGTGATCCGCTCTTCGGCCATACCCGATGATAACCCCGAGGTCATCGCAGCCCAAGAGATGGGCATCCCGGTGATGAAACGAGCGGAATTCCTGGAAGAATTAACTGCGGATAAAGACACTCTGGCAATTGCTGGCAGTCATGGCAAAACGACCACCACAGCAATGTTAATCTGGGTTTTGGAGGCTTTGGGGGAAGACCCGAGCTTCATTGTGGGCGGTGTTGTGAGCCAGCTTGAATGCAACGCCAGGGCAGGCGCCGGGCTCTATTTTGCGATTGAGGCCGATGAATACGATTCGATGTTCCTGGGGTTAGCGCCAAAAATCGGCGTCATCACAAACCTCGAACATGACCACCCGGACTGCTTCCCCACGGAAGAAGATTATTTATCCGCGTTCCGCCAATTTCTCAACAGGGTCCGCCCGGATGGCCTGGCGCTGATATGCCACGATGACCCCCAGGCTTTGCAGTTAGCCGCTGAGAAGGGCGAAACACCCTTCCAGGTGATGACCTATGGCACAGATCCTGAAGCCAACTATCAGGCTGCAGAGATTGACATTATCAATGGTCTTCCTTCATTTGTAATAAAGTTCAAGGATGCTGCTTGCGAAAAGAAATCACTTGTAAAAACTCAACTGCAGATCCCTGGAAAGCACAATGTTCTGAATGCCACCGCCGTGCTGGGGATCATCCATCAGCTGGGCCTTCCGCTGGAAAAAGCCGCGCAAGCCCTGTCTGAATTCACGGGTGCTGGCCGCCGTTTTGAGATCCTGGGAGAGGCCGGTGGGGTAACTGTGATCGACGATTATGGTCACCACCCCACGGAGATCGGCGCAACATTGGAAGCGGCGCAAACCCGTTATCCGGATCGTCGGATTTGGGCAGTATGGCAACCGCATACGTTTTCAAGAACCCGCACCCTGGAAAGCGCTTTTATCGAAGCACTTAATATCGCAGACCGGGTGGCCGTGCTTAAAATATATGCCGCCCGGGAAGCAGATCCTGGTTATTCTGCAAAGAAGATTGCTGATGAACTTCCAGAAGAAAAAGCGGTTTACCTAGATGATTTCACTAGCGCAAAAGCATACCTGACTGAAAACCTGGAACCCGGCGATGTCGCTATCGTCTTTTCCGCAGGCGATGCTACCGAAATCAGCCAGGATGTGCTTGCCCGCCTGGCAGACCCAGATGAAGATCGGAAGGAGGGCTGACAATATGACTTACCTCCCGATCAAAGAATTGCGCAAACACTTTGGCCCTCGGCTGCAAGAGAACGTCAGCATGGCCGATTACACCACTGCCCGCGTTGGCGGCCAGGTCCCCGGCCTCCTCTCTATCCATACCATTGAGGAATTGACCGAAACCGCTCAAACGCTCTGGAGTATGTCCGTGCCGTTCATGATCCTCGGCAGCGGCGCTAATATTCTGATCAGTGATCAGGGACTGGATCGGATCGTTCTGCACAACCGGGCTCACAACCTGAAAATCGACACAAAGTCCGATAGCCCGGAGATTCATGCCGAATCAGGCGCAAACCTGGGCACAGTCGCCCGCCAATCGGCCCTGCGCGGTTTGAGCGGGATGGAATGGGCTGCACCGATACCCGGCACGGTAGGCGGCGCAGTTTATGGCAATGCCGGCGCACATGGCAGCGACATGGCTGAAAGTTTAAAGATGGCAAAAATCTTGCACGAAACAAAGGGTATACAGAACTGGCCGGTTGAAAAACTGGACTATCAGTACCGCAGCAGCATCCTGAAACGGCAAAGGCTGCCGGTTGTGGTTCTTTCTGCAACCTTTAATGCCATTAGAACCAGCCGGGAAGAGGCCTGGGAAAAGATCAAAAAATTCCAGTCACATCGAAAGTCCACCCAGCCGCCGGGGGCATCAATGGGCTCGATGTTCAAAAACCCGCCCGGAGATTACGCCGGACGCCTGATCGAAGCCGCTGGGCTAAAAGGCCGCCGCATTGGCAGAGCGATGATCAGCCCCATCCACGCCAACTTCATCATTAATCTTGAAGGGGCAACTGCAAAGGATATCTGGCAATTGATGAACATTGCACAACAATCTGTGAAAGAACAGTTCGGGATCACCCTAGAGCCCGAAATTGAATTGATAGGTGAATTTGATTAATGAGTGAAAAATTAAATTTAGGGATTTTATACGGTGGGCGATCAGGCGAGCATGAAGTCTCGCTCATGTCCGCGCGTTCTGTCCTTTCTGTGGTTGATCGAGATAAATTTAATGTGGTTGAAATCGGCATCACCCGGCAGGGCCAGTGGCTCGTAGGTGAAAACCTCTGGTCAAAATTGCAGAACGAACGCCTTGAAGGTCTCTTGCCAGCTTTTCTGCACCCCTTACCTGTGGATCCTGCCATGTATGTAATACGGGATGGCCAAATCGAGCGCTACGCTGATCTTGATGTGATCTTCCCCTTATTACACGGAAGCTACAGTGAAGATGGAACACTCCAGGGATTGCTGGAACTGGCTGATCTGGCATACGTTGGTGCAGGAGTTTTGGGGTCTGCCACCTGCATGGACAAAGGCCTTTTCAAAGACGTGATGATTGCCAATGACCTTCCCACCCTGCCCTATCAGGTGTTTAATCGCACTGAGATTCAAACTAATCTGGACGCTTGTCTGGCTCGGGCTGAGGCCATCGCCAACTACCCCCTGTTTACCAAACCTGCCAATCTCGGTTCTTCAGTTGGGATCAGCAAGTGCAGCAGCCGGAGCGACCTCATGGAAGGCATGCTTCAGGCTGCGTCCTATGACCGGCGGATTTTGGTTGAAGAAGGGGTTCAAAATGCCAAAGAAATTGAGATAAGTGTGCTTGGCAACGAAACGCCAAGGGTTTCAATTCCGGGAGAAATCATACCCAAAGACATTTTCTATACCTATTCCGAAAAATATCTCAACGACACGGCTGAATTGCTGATACCAGCCCGTATTTCGGAAGAAACTGTCGAGGAGATCCAATCCCTGGCCCTGCGTGCTTACAAAGCTACCGATTGTGCCGGCATGGCGAGAGTGGACTTCCTGATTGACCCTCAAACTAAAGCTCTATATCTCAACGAGATCAATACAATCCCCGGTTTTACCAAAATCAGCATGTATCCCAAATTATGGGAAGCCTCAGGCCTTAAGTATCCGGACCTGATTGAAGAATTAATCAACCTGGCGTTGGCCAGGAAAAAGCAACGAGATGAGACTGAAAGAGAGTTTCGAAGCTAACATGGCAAACCGCCGAGATGAAGAATTGACCCGGGCTGAAAAGATCCGGGGCAGACGACAGAAGGACCGCAAAGAGCCGGTACAACCACCCTTGGGGAGCAGTGTCACGCGCAAGCAAACCCGACGTCAGGTACCGGTCACACAGCGCAGGACTTACACACCACCTGTGGTGAACCGCAAGCGCGGAAAAACGCCGGTTCCAATAAAGTCTAAAGGTGTTGAGGTCCATCTGCCGGCAATCCCAAGAATTCAATTTGGCTGGCGCCTTGTTTCAGGCGCGGTTTTCCTGCTTTCACTCATTGCTGTATTCAGCTTTGCCAGTGTGGGCACCTTTAAAGTCAGTAAAGTCAACCTGAAAGGGGCTGAAAGGCTGAGCGGGCAGGCCATCCTCTCCCAGGTCAATATTGAAGGCACGGCCATCATTAAAATCCAACCTGAGGAAATTGAGGCCCAAATTGCCGAACGTTTCCCAAGTTTGAGTTCAGTGCAAGTCTCCACCGGGTTTCCTGCAGAAGTAAATGTGAGGGTCTCCGAACGACAACCGTTAATGCTCTGGCAACAAGACGGCCAATCCTTATGGATTGATTCAGACGGTGTGATGTTCCCGGTGAGGGGCGAAGCCGATGTTCCACTAACAGTAATCGCATCCAGCGACCCACCATCCATTCAAACACCGGATAAGGTTGACGAAGATGAGGAATTCAGTGATGGGACAGAAGAAATCAGCTTTAATCCGGAGTTGATGGGCCAAAACACATTTCCCAGGACAACACCCGAATTCGTCCAGAGCATTCTTCTGCTGTACCAACACCTCCCAGAGAACACCGCCCTGCAATACAACCCCGAATTTGGGTTGGGCTGGCAAGATCCGGCCGGCTGGCTGGTTTATTTCGGAAAAAATATTAAAGATATGGAAATCAAACTTCAGGAATATAAAGCGATTGTGGGAACCATGCAAGAACAGAACGTGACACCTACATTAATCAGCCTTGAATTCTTGCATGCACCATTTTATCGACTGGAGCAGTGAATATGGACGAACCAATCATTGTCGGAATTGATATCGGAACCAAAAAGATTTGCACGTTGGTGGCCAGGATTGAGGAGGAAAGCAATCTGCGCATTCTCGGCGTGGGTATTGAGCCCTCTCAGGGGTTGCGCAAGGGTACAGTTGTGGACCTCAACGCTGCTGCCCTGGCAGTATCACGCGCTGTTGAAAAAGCGGAACGAACTTCAGGTTTTGAGATCAACGCTGCATTGGTCAGTCTGGCAGGATCGCATGTTTCTTCGATCAACAGCCGTGGCGTCGTCGGAATTACAGGTGGAATCGTGGACTATGATGATATCGATCGCGCCCTTGACGCTGCCCAGGCTGTAGCCATTCCTCATAACCGGGAGATCATTCATGTGATTCAACGCGGTTTCACCATTGACGGCCAGGACGGCATCCGCACACCTGATGGGATGCACGGGTACCGCCTGGAAGTTGAAGCGCACATCATTACTGCATCAGCCTCAACGGTGGAAAATTTGCGGCAATGCGTGGGTGCATCAGGCATCCAGGTTTCACAATTTGTGCTCAATCCGCTGGCCTCTGGCGAAGTCGTACTGTCTGAAACTGAACGACAGATGGGTGTGGCGGTTGTCGACATCGGCGGCGGGACAACCGACATGGCCATTTATATTGATGGGGATGTCTGGCATACCATGGTGCTCGCTGTCGGCGGGAATCATGTGACTTCAGATATCGCTCACGGCCTGCGGTTGCCTATCACACAGGCTGAAGAGATCAAAGTTAAATTTGGCCACGCTTTGCAATCATCAGTTAATCCCGAAGAACAATTCACCATTAAGAGTTTTGGTGAAGACAAACCCACACGAATTGACCGGGCTGATCTGGCTCACATCATCGAAGCCCGAATGGCTGAAATCTTCGATCTTGTTTTGCGGGAAATTCGTCGATCTGGTTATGACGGAATGCTGCCTGCCGGTGTGGTTCTCACAGGCGGTACCAGCCTGGTCCCCGGCAGCAGGCAGCTTGCTTCGCAAGTGATGGGCGTCCCCTGCCGGATTGCAAAACCTCAAAACCTCGTCGGGCTGACAGATCAACTTGATTCTCCCGCCTACTCAACCAGTGTCGGCCTGTTGGAATGGGCCCTGCTCATGAGTGATACCGACCAGTATATCGAACGGCATGTTCCTAAACAAATGAAAAATTGGACCGAACAACTTAAGGATTTACTCAGGCGATTATTGCCCTGAGCTTTTAGCATCAAATTTATATCAGAGTCATCAAGTAGAGGAGATAATGATGGATAAAAATTTACACCCAGAGTCATTTGCAAGAATCAAAGTTGTGGGAATTGGCGGCGGCGGATGCAATGCCGTCAACCGAATGATTGATGAAGGCCTGACCGGCATCGAATTCATCGCAGTCAATACCGACGCCCAGGCACTTCAATTCTCAAAAGCCAAAATTCGCGTGAGGATCGGCGATAAAAACACACGCGGTTTAGGCGCTGGCGGCGATCCGCGCATCGGACGTATCGCTGCAGAAGAATCCGCTGAAGAATTATATGAGGTGCTGAAGGGCAGCGATATGGTCTTTGTTACTGCTGGCCTCGGCGGAGGTACGGGCACCGGTGCTGCACCTGTCGTCGCTCAAATCGCCAAAGAAATTGGCGCTCTGACCATCGGCGTGGTCACCCGTCCCTTCACATTTGAAGGAACGCACCGGGCAAAATCCGCCGAAGAAGGCGCAGTCAACTTGAAGGAACATGCCGACACGCTGATCATCATCCCGAATGACCGCCTGCTGCAAATTGTTGACAAACGTTCCGGTCTTCAGGATGCCTTTAAAGTTGCCGACGATGTTCTCAGGCAGGGCATTCAAGGCATTTCGGAACTGATCACCGTCCCGGGCCTGATCAACCTGGACTTCGCTGACGTCCGGACGATCATGTCGGAAGGTGGAGCAGCCCTGATGGCCGTTGGGCAGGCCAGCGGAGAAGATCGAGCTGCCAAGGCAGCCGAACAGGCAATCTCCAACCAATTGCTGGATGTCACCATTGATGGCGCACGCGGCATCCTTTTCAATGTAACTGGTGGCGAGAGCCTGAAACTCTTTGAGGTCAACCAGGCCGCGGCAATCATTAAGGAAACTGCCCATCCGGATGTCAATCTGATCTTTGGTGCGGTAGTTGACGAGAGCATGGGTGAAAACCTGCGTATCACGGTTATTGCTACAGGTTTCGAAGGCACAAGCATCAACACTGCTGTCAAGAACACAGAAGCCCGCCGCAGCCAGAACGCACAACAACGTCCGCTGCCCAGCATGATTGATGAAGACACGGAGGTTCGAGAATCTGATGATCGTCGGAACGCCGGCCAGGAAAACTATGAATTTCCCACCCGGATCAATACGGACGATCTGGACGTACCAGCTTTCTTAAGAAAACGGAATCAAAGTTAAATTTGCTTTATGAGACCCTCAACCTCATAATGCTCCTCGATCATTTGATGCTGATTTTAGCAGTGGAAAGTGTGCCTCAACAACTGGTATGCTTGAGGTACGTGATACATAAACCCAACTTTCGGGTAACCTGACTCATTACCCGAAATGTTTGGGTTTAATAATACTGGGGCTGTCAATTCAGACAGCCCCTTTTATTTAATTACCTCCCCACTGAACCGGGAGAGGTTATTGATGAGAGGGGGACATGCCCGAATATTTGATTGTATTAGAAATAAAAAAGCTAAGCGTGAAATAAAGGAACATTTGACGAATGTTAAAGTTTCACAAAAAGTGAGATATTTTAAGGTATTTCCCCATTTTTATGTTGATTTGGACTCTCGCCTATGCTACAATGAAACTCAGCCTTACGGGTAGGGGGAACGATTTTCTTACCCCCATATATAGGGGATCGTTGTTGGCTGCAATTGATACATGACTGAGAAGGGTATTTTATGCATTGTCCGTATTGTCAGTATAAAAAATCAAAAGTCGTCGACACAACCAAAGACGCGCCAGGAGGAATCCGCCGACGCAGAGAATGCCTAAAATGTGGTGAGAGATTTAGCACACTGGAGCGCGCAATCCTGGCGACACCCCTTTTGGTAAAACAGGACGGCACCCGGGAAGAGTTTGACCGGGAAAAGCTAAAACAGGGCATTCGTACAGCCTGCATAAAAAGACCCATCCCAGCCGCAGCAATCGAACGGCTGGTCGGAGAAATCGAATCCACCTTACAGCGTATGGGGAAAGCTGAGGTCTCCTCACGTGTTGTCGGCGACATGGCCATGGAAGGCCTCAAAGACCTTGATCATGTCGCCTATATCCGTTATGCCAGCGTTTATTTACAATTAGAAGATTTACAGGCCATCCGGACTGAAATCGATCAACTCTTATCTGAAGAACCATAAATCTATTCGTATAAAAAAGGAGTACAGGATGACCGAAAAGGTTAGCTCCACATTTACAGATTTAACTGAATTACCCGCCCTACCAGAAACCATGCCCGAAATTGATTTAAGTGAAAACTCCCGCCAGGTGCTTTCACGACGATACATAAGAAAAGGCAAAGATGGGAAGCCTCAAGAAACAATCGAGGAGATGTTCTGGCGCGTAGCATATTCCGTCGCCATGGCCGATGAAACCTGGGGCGGTGATGTTGATGCAAGGTCCCGGGAAATTTATCAAATGCTTACCGACAAAAAGTTCTTTCCCAATTCCCCTACATTCACCGGTGCTGGCACCCCACTGGGTCAATTGGCTGCATGTTTTGTCCTGCCCATCTCTGACGACATGGGCCGAAGCGATGACGGCATCTTCACCACGCTGCGAAATGCCGCATTAATCCAACAGACAGGCGGCGGAAACGGCTTCAGCTTTTCCCGTTTGCGCCCCAGCGGCAGCCGAGTAAAAACTTCAGCGGGAAAAGCCACCGGACCAATCGGGTTTTTACGAGTGTACGATGAAGCCTTTGGCGAAATCGCCCAGGGGGGCACACGACGCGGCGCTAACATGGGCGTATTGCGGGTGGACCATCCGGATATTGAAGACTTTGTCACCTGCAAGACCGACGAAAATGCGATCACCAACTTCAATATCTCAGTAGGAATTACCGATGAATTCATGCGAGCAGTCCGCGAAGATCGCGACTGGCCCCTTCGCTTTCCAGATGTAACAGCACCGGAATACAGAAACTTCAATGGCGATCTGGATGATGCCGCCGAAGCCGGGCTACCCATTAAAACCCATAAAATCATTCCTGCACGCGCCCTCTTTGAGAAGATTGTAACGCAGGCACACCATAACGGTGAGCCTGGCATGCTCTTCCTGGATACCGCCAACCGCGACAATCCTGTACCGCACCTCTATCGTCTGGAATCCACCAATCCTTGCGGTGAGCAGTGGCTTGGGCCCTATGAGAATTGCTGCCTCGGATCCATCAATCTTGCAAGGCATTTCGGACCTGATGGTTCGGTAGACTGGGATGCCCTGCAGCAAACTGTAGAAACTGCAACGATCTTTTTAGATAACGTTGTGGAAGCCAATGCTTATGTACCTGCCGTGCCTCAGTTGGAACAGGCCGCAAAACGCGCCCGCCGCATAGGCCTGGGAATCATGGGACTGGCTGACCTGCTGTACCATGTTGGCATTCGATACGGCAGTCCTGAGGGGCAGGAATTTTCCGCCCAGGTGATAGAATTCATCCGTTTTCATAGCATGCAGACAAGTATCGAACTGGCAAAACAACGTGGGGCGTTCCCTGCTATTGAAGGCAGCATTTACGACCCCAATCAATTAACCTGGACTCCCCCTGAACCAATCGAAGAGTACCAGCATAATTATGACCGGCCGGTTATCGATTGGGACTCAATTATCCAGGGAATCAAGGCACATGGCATCCGCAATGCCGCGCAAACCACTATTGCCCCCACCGGCACCATCGCGACCGTCGCCGGCTGTGAAGGCTATGGCTGCGAACCAGTCTTTGCGCTTGCATATATCCGGCATGTTAATGACAATGGGAATGACCTGCAGCTCAATTACGTCAGCCCCCAATTTCAGAAAGCCCTTGAAAAAGCCAATATTCACCCGGAAAGACGGCAGGGGATCATTGAGGAAGTAATGAAATCTGGCACCTGTCAGAATATTGATGACCTCCCCTCCTCCATTCGAGAGACCTTTGTCGTCTCGGAAGATATCTCTGCAGAAGAACACGTCCGCATGCAGGCAGCCTTGCAGGCCTTTGTGGACAACAGCCTGAGCAAAACGATCAACTTCCCGGCATCAGCAACGCCAGAGGATGTGGCAGATGCATACCAGCTGGCCTGGGAATTGGGCTGCAAAGGAATCACGGTATATGTCACCGGGTCAAGGGAACAGGTGGTGCTGGAAACCAACCAGACCGCTGCTGGAAAAAAGACCGACGAACGCAGCATGGAAACACAGATCCCCATCTGGCACGAATCAAAGAAACCCAGACCCCGCTTCTTAAAAGGATACACCTACTCTATTGAAACACCTCTCGGCAAAACCTTCGTGACTGTCAATGAAAACGGCGGTGGGCAGCCTTTTGAAGTCTTCGTTAATGCTGCCAAAGCAGGCTCTGAGACCGCAGCCCATTCTGAAGCCATCGGCCGTTTGATCTCCTATACATTGCGGCTATCCTCACCCATTGAGCCCCGTAAAAGGCTAAAAACCGTCATGGATCAACTTGGTGGGATCGGTGGCGGCCGTTCGTTTGGGTTTGGCGCAAACCGCATCCGCTCTCTGCCAGACGGCATCGCCAAAGCCCTGGACGAATACCTGTACGTTCGCCACTGGGAAAATGAAGTGCCCGATGACACAGCAGCACAAGGACCACCGACACTTCCCCTGACCGGGTTGGAAAATCCCCCCGATGCTTCCAAACGTCCCATTGGTGAACTTTGTCCAGAGTGCGGCATGGCTTCGGTGGTCAATGAAGAGGGATGCCGCAAATGCTACAGCTGCGGCTACAGCGAGTGCTGAACATCAAACCTTACCTAAAATAAATGGCCTGATAACTCGGAATAGGTCAATAAAAGATGCCCCGAACAGGGCGTCTTTTCTTTTTGGCATCTCCTGGCGAAAAGATCCCAACCAGCATATACCAGGACTAAAACTGGATGCCGATGAGCAAGTGAAATTGCTAATCCACCGCCAAAAGAAATGCCCAATAGATGTAGATGTTGAATCCTTAAGAGCGACAGAATCCAGCCGGCGTGTCTGCATAATCTTCCAAACTGAAACCTTCAGGATAGTCATCTGAAATCCCGCACCGGGCCGAATACGTGATATTCATTGGATAACACACCCAATTGTTCCGTCAAGTAACAGCTTTCGGGTACGCTACCATGCAAGAGGAACAAATTTTCATCCCACCTTTTTCTTGATATCATTTTCCTTCATCAAAAATCCTCCATCAATAAATTTTTAATAAGTTTTTGAATGGTGTGAGATCTTCTTCTTAAATTACCCTAGCACTTTAAATAAACACACCCCAATTTTATCTACCCAAGAATCATGAGGTGTAAGAAACTGAATAATTTGATCTACATAATCAAATCTTTATGTATAATAAGTACAGTCAAAGTAATACTTCGGAGGAGATTAATGAAAAAAAATTGGACCCAGGACACCGTCACCATCACCGATGGTATTGAACTTTTCTACACCCGCACAGGGAATGGTAATAAAAAAACTCTCGTGCTCGCCCATGGTATTACGGACCATGGTCTTTGCTGGCATCAATTTGCTGCCGATCTTGAAGATGATTATGACCTGATCATGTATGATGCCTATGGCCACGGCAAGTCATCCAGGATTGACCCCGAAAAACGTTTTGATTTAGCAGAAAACCTACATGATTTAATTAAAGCTCTTGAACTCGATCAGCCTGGGGTAATCGGCCATTCCATGGGCGCTGCGACTGCAGCTAAATTCACTGCAAAGTATCCAGAATTGGTTTCCACGCTGGTTTTAGAAGATCCACCCTGGACAGATCAGGAGATGTCAAAACAACAAAAAACAGATAGATTACAGGAATGGAAGAAAAACATCCTGGCAACGAAGAAAAAGTCTGTGAAAGAACTGGTGAGACAAAAGAGAAAAGAAGCTCCTAAATGGGAAGAAGCCATCCTGGAGGAATGGGCACAGGCAAAATTACTGTTCGACCCGGCATTTTTTGACCACTACCCCCTCGACCACAGCGATTGGCGCGAGTTAGCTAAATCAATCAAAATCCCAACGCTGATCGTCACTGGCGACAATGAACTGGGGGCGATTGTAACCCCAGAACTGGGCGTTGAAGCTGTTAAACTTCTTGAAAAGGGTGAGTTCGGGCACATCAGCGCCGCCGGTCACTGTGTGCGGCATGAGCAATACCAGCCCTATCTCACCATGGTTCGGTTATTCTTGAAGCGAAATTTACCTTCTCAAGCCTAGAAAAAAACTGACCCAATCAAACGGAAAAAGGACTCCCGATGACAAAGCGATTAATCCTTCTGGCAGGCAATATTGGCGCTGGTAAAACTTCTCTCACCGAACGCATTGGGGAACGCCTTGGCTATAAGACAGCCTATGAATCCGTTGCCGATAACCCTTACCTGCCCGATTTTTATGAGAATATGCGTGAGTGGGCTTTTCATCTGCAGATCTACTTTCTTGGACATCGAGCTGAACAACATCTGCACCTCGCCAATCTGCCGGAGTCGGCCATATTGGACCGCAGTATCTATGAGGACGCTCTTATTTTTGCACGGGCGCTGCATCATATGAGGAACCTTTCCGATCGCGATTATCATGCTTACCTGCGTCTTTATGACCTGATCGTCAGGGGACTGCCAAAACCAGACCTCCTTATTCATCTCCAGGCCCCTGTCAAAGTATTAATGGAACGCATCCGACGCAGGGCCAGGAACATTGAAACCGCCATCGATGAAGGATATCTGGATCTGCTTGACCGCTTCTACCGGGAGTGGATTGAGGGTTTTGATCTCTGCCCGGTATTGACCATCCGAAGCGATGACCTCGATTTTGTCCACAAATCCCAGCATCTGGATATCGTCGTCCAGCGCATCAAAGAAAAACTGAGCGGCCGGGAGGAAATGGTGTTTTAATCCTGGCTTCGAAGGCAGGGAATTATATTCCTGATCGTGATACTTTCACTCCTTTTGTTCATGCCCTGAAATAATAATTGACAACAATGGTACCTGGTGAGAGGTTGTCAAAAAAAC
>JBMCLF010000013.1:0-15827 GCA_048615215.1 Candidatus Brevefilum sp. | reverse complement strand
ATGATACAGTATCTAAAAATTTTTACACTGTCAAAATTTGGAGAATTAAGGTAATATTTTAAGCAATGGATACCTCTTCGTCATCGGATTTCGAAAATAAAGTACCGGAAGAAACGCCTCCCCCCGAACGCAAAGCAGCAGGACGTGAAAAACATTCCGGAGAAGGAAAGCCTTTTAACTTCTGGCGCGGCTTACAGGCCGCATTAGGCGCAGCTTTTATTGTTGCAACCTTGTTCACTTTATGGACGCCGGGCAGTATGGTTGAGAGCGGCCTGGAAGCAAGAATGGCTCAGGTTATCGATGCTGCATTACAAAATGAGGTTGACAACCCGGAAGTTATTCCCGATGCAACGGAGGAAATACAATCAAATCGAATTGGTATTGTTGCGGGCCATTATGGCTCTGATTCGGGGGCAGTTTGTTCCAATGGTCTAACTGAGGTGGAGATGAACCTCGAGATTGCCACTCTGGTTCAAAAGTCTTTGACAGACCGGGGGTATGAAGTAGATTTGCTTGAGGAGTGGGATGCCCGGCTTAATGGATATCGTGCGGCCATGCTGCTTTCGATTCATCTTGACTCCTGTGTATATGTAAACGATCAGGCAACCGGTTTTAAGGTCGCCGCAGCATTGTCTGAACAGAATTTGGCTGCAGCCCAGCGTTTGACAACCTGCCTTTCCGAGCGATATGCAGAGATCACTGGATTGCCCTATCATGCAGGTTCGGTGACAGATGATATGACTTTTTATCACGCCTTTGATGAAATTGACCCAAAGACCACCGCAGCCATCATCGAAGCGGGTTTTTTAAATATGGATTACAGGTTTATTACTGAAGAAACGGACAGGATTTCTGAGGGTATCGTGGCCGGTATCCTATGCTATATGAATAACGAAACAATCCGGCCGACCCAAAGCCCATGAAAACCACAGAGGATGAAACAACTCAGATTTTACAGGCAAAAGCTGCCCTCCGCCGTGGGGATAGAAGCCAGGCAAGGCAGATTGCGCAGAGGATAATCAATCAAGATCCTCAAAATGTTGACGCGTGGTTGATCTTGGGAGGCCTGGCAGCCCCACAAAACAGTATTGGTTATTTGGAAAGAGCACTTGAACTTAAACCTGAGGATCCTCGAGTCAAAAAAGCCTATCAATGGGCAAGGCACCGTTTAGATCAACTTGCGGACCGAGAACGTGGGGGAACAACACAAAAAACTTTGGTTTCTGTGCCAACCCAGGCAACTGAGGAGCCAGATATCCATGCGCCGGTTGTCGTTGAGACTCATCGCCCAGTGTGGGTTTGGACATTTGTTGGGCTGCTTGTCCTCACGCTTTTGTTTTTTGGCCTGGACTTTATTCCACCTCAACTTGTCGGAGCTATTGAAAAAGCGGGCCCCATCAGCCAGGCTGAAAATCTTAAACCCAGTCTAACGCCTACCCCCACACATACGCCAACACCGACCCTTACCCCAACACTGACGCCGACACCAACAGCTACCCAGACCCCAACACCGACTCAAACGCCCACGGATTTACCAACGGCCACACCTATTCCGACAGAAGAACCTGATGAAGCGCTTTCAGGCCGATGGATCGAAATTGACCTTTCGGAACAGCGTCTTTATGCCATTGAGGACGGTGAGCTTGTTAGGTCCTTTGTGGTTTCGACAGGGACTGCTTCAACTCCCACCGTGGTTGGCAGATTTGCTGTCTGGATTAAGCTGAGATACGACGATATGTCGGGCCCTGGATATTATTTGCCTGATGTGCCTTATGCCATGTATTTTTATAAGGGTTATGGAATCCATGGGACCTACTGGCATGATAATTTTGGCACCCCTATGAGCCATGGCTGTGTCAATATGGTGACAGAAGAGGCCGGGTGGCTGTTCAACTGGTCTTATGTTGGCATCCCGGTGATTGTCTATGAGTGATGACAACCCAATCAATAATTTTGGTTCAAATATCACCCGCAGAGAATTTTTAAATTTTAGCGCGTTGGGGTTGATTGGATTAACCTTTCCCAAGCGTTTGTTTTCGGCAGGAAATTTTATTACCGGGGAGACAGAGAAGGGTGTTTTGCTCGGGAGGGTAACTGAGCAGGATCACGCTCTGCATAAAGAACCGCATCAGGAATCCCCTGTTATTGATTCTTTGGGAAAAGACAGCCTGTGGGAGATCACCGGCGCTATGGTGAGCGCGGATGATAATTTTTCCAACCGGATCTGGTACGAACTGGATGGGAGGGGGTACGCACACTCAGGACGTATTCAACCGGTTAAACGATGCTTCAATGATGCTGTTACAATTATTCCCAAAGATGGCTGCTTGGGTGAGATTACCGTTCCCTTTGTTGACGCTTACAACAGCATGGAGGAAAGCCGCTCAATCATTTATCGCTTTTATTATGCGACAACTTTCTGGATTTTGAAGCCGGTGGTGGATAAAGAATCGCAGATCTGGTACCAACTGTTGGATGACCGCCATTACAGGGTATTTTACGTCCCTGCAAAAACGATGCGCCTGGTCCCCGACTCTGAACTGACGCCAATTTCAACGGATGTCCCCGATGAGGACAAACGAATCATTGTTGATCTGACCTCACAAACCCTCACGGCCTATGAAGGTGAGCGGGAGGTGTTCATGTCCCGCATTTCGAGCGGGGTAAGACTGCGGGAAGGCGGCTTCGCCACACCCAAGGGTTTTTACCGCACGACGCGCAAGCGGCCCTGCCGCCATATGGCCAATCCCGCCAATGATTACGGCTCTGGTTTTGACCTGCCCGGTGTTCCCTGGGTAAGTTACTTCACCTCCGATGGTGTGGCGTTCCACGGGGCTTACTGGCACAATGATTTCGGAGTGCCCCACAGTCATGGATGTATTAATATGACCCCGAAAGCAGCTAAATGGATTTATCGCTGGACAATGCCATCTGTTCCACCAGAGTACTATTATTACTCGGAAAAAAACGGCACACGGGTGATCGTTCAGTAATTCCCAATTTTATTTGGAATCATTAACCAGAATCTAATATCGCAAGGTTATAATGCGGGGCATCTATTGAGGTTAGTTGATGGAGGCTAAATTGCCCGCAAAAGCGATCTTTGAAGGCCTGGTATATGATGAGTACGACAATCCTGTTGAAACGGGATGGATTGGTAGTGAGCCGTGTTATATCGTGGATGACGACGGCTTTAAACGCCATATCCCGGCGGAGGAAGTGGACCGCGAGGTCTTGCGAAGTATGCAGGAACAAATTGAAGGCAACGAAGACCTGCTCACTGAAAAGGCTGCAGAAATGCTGGGTCAGGATGACCCTTTCACGATGGCTGCTATTCAAAACCAACTGAAGAACATGGATGCTCAGTTTGAACAGCTGGCTCAGAGCGGCATTCCTGAGGAATCACGTATGTATATGGGCATGATTGGATTTCGGGTGATCATTTCCATCCATGGTGAAGTTTTAGAAATTGAGCAACCTGGGATCATCGATGAGTCAGGTGAATAATGAGAATGATGAAATGCTGTAAATATTGTAAAATAGTTTCAAAGGAGAAACTGCAATGACCTCAGATTACATCATTCACGTTGACGAATCAGATTTTCAATACGAAGTTGTCCAATATTCGGCTCATGTGCCGGTGCTGGTCGATTTTTGGGCAGAATGGTGTGTTCCCTGTCGGGTTTTAGGCCCCAAACTTGAATCGCTTGCCAGGGAGGGCGAAGGGAGTTTTCGGTTGGCGAAGGTCAATGTGGATGAGAACGCTCGTTTGGCAAAACGTTTTAAAATCCGCAATATTCCGGCTGTGAAGGCTTTCGTCGATGGCAATGTTGCGGCAGAATTTTCCGGCGTTCTGGGGGACGAGGGTCTGCAGGACTTTGTCAGGCGCCTGGCGCCAGCTCCTGAAGATCTGGAATATGCAAAGGGACAAAACTTGATGGAGCTCGGTGATTACGCCGAAGCAGAGGATGCCTTTCGAGAATTTCTTTCCATGCGTCCCAGCCATCCCGGTGCGTTATTGGGCTTGATCAGAGCTTTGCTGCTGCAGGGTGAGGGTGAAGAAGCGCTGGTTCTGTTAAGGAATTTCCCCGCCAGTTCGGAATATTCCACAGCCCAATTGCTGAAACCCGTCGCCAGGGCTT
Organism: Candidatus Brevefilum sp.; assembly: GCA_048615215.1. Taxonomy (GTDB): domain Bacteria; phylum Chloroflexota; class Anaerolineae; order Anaerolineales; family Anaerolineaceae; genus Brevifilum. The sequence continues at coordinate 11,685 of JBMCLF010000013.1, read as the reverse complement.
TCTCCGATTTCAGAGGAGATAATGTTCAAAGCGACGACCCGCTGGAAGCTGCCTTTAAAAATGGCGTACGGCTGGCCAGGCGCGGCAATATCCTGGCGGCCATGGACGGTTTTCTCGATATCCTGAGGAAGGATCGGAATTTCAGAAAAGGGGAGGTCAAAGAAGTCTTTGTTGGTCTGCTGGCTTTGATTGGCGATGAACACCCGGAGGCGCGCCAGTATCGGCAGGATCTTTCAGCGGCACTTTTTTAGCTTGCAGGTATCAGGGATTAGTTATGAGGTGTTAGAGTATTGTTGTCAGATATCGGGAAAGCGTGAGTGCATTATTATATCTACCAACTATTATTTCATCTAAAATGTTCCATCGATGTTTACCATTCCTTAGTGATTAAAAATCTTATCAGATGGAATACCCACAAGCCCTTAGAATCGTCAAGGCAATTAGCATATGACCTTCCCGGGTGGGGTGCACCCGATCTGTGGTCCAAAACGGGGCGGGTTGGCTCAACATAGCCCAGTCAAAGGCTGGCTGAAGATGGATCGCTTTCAGTTTGAAGTCTTCAGCCAGGTTGTCAACCGCTTTTTGGTATTGAGCCAGTTTTTTGAGAAAAGGATCTTCAGTATTATTTTCTGCCAGGAAAGGGGCAACGAGACGGAGTTTTGCCTTTGAGTTGATTTGGGTGTCGATGATCAACTGGCTGTAGATATCTTTAAAATGCCTCAGCGATACTGCTTCCTTCTGGTTGCCTTCGAAGAAACGCCAAACATCATTCACGCCGATGTAGATAAAAAGCCAATCAGGGTTTGAGTCGATCACATCAGGCTTCCAGCGCGATTTGAGGTCTGTGACACGGTCTCCACTGATGCCTTGGTTGACGATCTTCAATTGCAGTTCTGGATAGCCTGCTTGCAAAAGATCATGGATCAGCCGCACATAGCCCTCGCCCAGGCGCAGTGTCTGGGAGTTCTTTCGGCCGCAATCTGTGATGCTGTCACCGATAAATTCGATTGTCTCTCTTGCGCGAAATATCAGGCTCATCCTTCATCCTTTGTTGTTTTCCAGATTTTTCTGAGGCGATGTGCTGCAAGTTTGGGCCGGCGATCGCGGGTGAACACGCCTTTGTGGTTCAATCCACCCATACGCGTGATCCCCTGCGAGGTTTTGAAGTCGCACATATTCCAGACATGTTCGCCAACGACATAAGATTTTGAGCGCAGCACTGCGATGTAGGCCTCGAGAAAATCCGCCTGAAACTCTTCGCTGAACATTTCAGGTGGATGCGCATGGTGGCCGGGGAGAGCATCGGCCCCAAACTCTGTCAGGATCAGCGGCTTGCGGTAGGTCTCGTGCAGTAAATCCAGTTCGGCTGAAAGAAAATCAGTGCCCCGGTCGATCTGAGCGGATTCCTGGTACCAGCCGAAGTAACGGTTAAGGCACATGAAATCAAGAAATTCGAAGGATTCTTCCGCCACCCCCATACAACTCACCAGGGTGATTGGACGGCTCGGATCAAGTGATTTTGCCTGGTCATAAAGCTCTCGGAAAAAGGGTTTGGCCGCATCCCTGGTGGAATGTGGCTCATTCGCCAGGCTCCAGGCGATCACGCTGGGATGGTTTTTGTCTCGCAGGATCATCTCACGGGTGAATTGTTTACAGAGTGCCAACCGACGATCATAGCCGTCGGTGTTGAAGAACAATCCTACGGCCGGCGTTTCATCAATGACCAGGTAGCCCAGGCGGTCTGCCAGTGCCATCATTTGTTCGGAATATGGGTAGTGGGAGGTGCGAAAGGAGTTGGCGCCAATCCAGCGCATCAGGGCGTAATCTTTGACGATCACCGGAGAGTTCAGGCCCCTGCCGGAGACGGGAAAATCTTCATGTCTTCCGAAACCCTGCAGATAGATAGGTACATTATTGAGTAAGAGTTGGTCTCCATCCACCGCAATTGTTCTGATGCCGATCGGTAAGCTGTACGCATCCACGACCCGCTGTTGATAGAGAAGCTCAACGGTCAGATCATAAAGGAAAGGATCCCCCGGTGACCATTTTCTCGGATCTCGCACATCAATCCGAACCTCGCCCGTACCGGCTTCAAATAATTCACCTTCATTGGTTTTGAGCGTGGCACGGATGTCAGCATCGCTCGACCCAGCGCTTACCCAGAGCCGGGCATGACTGCCCACCAATTCGGGGAGCACAGTGATATCATCCACGGCGATTTTGGGCTGGCAATAGAGCAGAACGGGACGCTGAATCCCGCAATAAGGGAAAAAATCAAATTGGGTTTGCGGGTAGTTCTCACTATGTGAAGGGAAGAAATCCAGGTCAGAGCCGGTCACATTTCCAGGGGGAACGCGGTCACCAGCCAGCCGCCCATCCACACGCAGGACAAGGGTGTTGTCCAACGGTTTAATATTTTCTGTGATATCAAAGATGAAAGGCAGATGCCCACCTTCATGGCGGCCCAATTCCTGTCCATTCAGCCAGACCTGTGCCAGGTAGTTCACTGAATTAAAGCGCAGAAAGATGCGTGAATTTTCCCATCCCCAGGGCGTACCAAACTGCCTGCTGTACCAGGCCGGGCCAAGAAAATCCCGCAAATCCTCGAACTGATCGTTCCAACTGGCTGGGACAGCGATCAGACGAGGGTGACCTAAGCCTGTGTGCCAGCCTTCCTTCTGGCCGCGATCCTCGAGATCCGGCTGGAAATCCCAAAACCCAGAAAGATCAAGCCATTGACGGTACTGGTTGCGGATCGGATAAAGCATGCTTCCTCCTGTATTTTTTCAGTCATATTGATTATCTCATGAAACTCTAATTCTTGAAGGTTTCAAGTATTTCTGTTGAATTAACTAAAATACCAAAATAATTGGTGAACAACCCAAAATATTTGACAAAAAATCAAGAACAGGATAAGCTGGACTTACAAAAGGAGGTTGTTATGGGAAATTTGCCACATCGTTGCCCGAGCTGTTCAGGGAGTTTAGAAGTTTCTGAACTGAGCTGTACGGAGTGTGACACGGTAGTTCGGGGACACTACTCGCTCAGTCCGCTGTGCCGGCTTTCGCCAGAGAGTTTAAACTTTTTGGAGAGTTTTATTCTCAACCGGGGCAATGTCAAGGAAATGGAGCGTAATACCGGGCAGTCTTACTGGGCCATCCGGCGAAGACTGGACGAAGTAATTGCTGGGATGGATTTGAGTTCCGAGAAAGTGCCTCCTGAAGGGCATGATAGACGTCAGGAAATCTTGAGGCGTCTTCAATCTGGCGAGATCAGTGTCCGAGAAGCCGCTGTACAGCTTAGAGAACTTGGTGAATAAAAATAAATATCGGAAAGGACCAACGATGGAAAAACAAGAAAATGTGACGATGATCCTGGACATGGTTTCCCAGGGTGAGATCAGCCCAGATGAGGGCGTGGAATTACTGGAAGCGCTAAAGGCCAGCCATGGGGAGAATCAAGCAAAAGGGCCTTATGATCCCCGCATGAACAGCCAGGTAGCGGAATTACGCTCTGCTTTGGAAGAATCCGGCTTGCCTGATGTGGGTTATGATGACGTACAGCAGTTAATTCGTTTTGGCTTGACCCCTCGCATCGTTCAGGAAATGTATCAGGAGGGTTTCAGGACGGACAGCATAGGCCACTGGACGGAAATTGCTATTCATAAAATACGCCCCGAAATGTTGAGAGCTTTTAAGGTAGCCGATTTGGAGGATATTTCAATTGAGGAACTGGTTGAATGTAAAATTCACCGGATCACGCCAGATTTTATCCTCTCTTTCAAAGAACTCGGCATCAATAACCTTACCATGAAGGACCTGGTGGAATTACGGATCCACAAAGTCTCCGCCGAGTTGCTCAAGACCTTCCGTGATGAATTGGGTGAGGAGATTGATCTTGCCGATGTGATTGAATTTCGCATCCATGGCGTCAACCCCCGTTATGTGCAGGCCTTTAAAGAAGCAGGTTTTGATACGTTGACATGCGAAGAACTGATCGAATGCCGGATCCATAACGTCACTCCCGAATACGTGCGGCAGATGCAATCCTCGGGCCTGGATTTAAGTTTGGAGGAGATAATTGAGTGCCGGATACATCATGTACGGCCGGAAAAGATCCGTCAATTTCGCGATACCCTGGATGATGAATTGACCCTCCAGCAAGTCCTCACGGCTTCAATGCACAAGATGCCCCCAGAATATCTGCGTGAATTTCACCAGGCCGGGTTTGAATCTTGGGGACCTGATGAATTGGTTAGCTTTTTCCACCATCATATCCCGGCAAAATACGTGCGGTCTCTTTATGATTTGGGAATCACCGATCACGAAGAAATCCAAAATGCATACCTTGAGGGGGTTCAGGTTGAGGACCTGAACATGGTTCTCAGGAATGGAGAACACCAGGAATAAAATTTAGCCAATTAACAAGTCCTTCCAGGTTGTTCATTTTGGGACGTCGTTGTCAGACGTCCCCTTATTATTTCTTGAAATTCGACGTTATTGGGGATTGTTAAAATCCATTGGATAGGGTTTATAATGTTTAGGTTGATTGACGAAAATTGTAATCAATTAAAGCAACCACAGCGAGAGGTGTGGGTTTGAGGATTGGCTTTCGTAAAACTCTGGATATCTTGGCAACGAAACTGGCCAATAATGGGAAGTGTGCTGCGCTTGACCAGGCCGTCATTTCGCTTGCCAATTTTAGTGCGTCGATAATTCTGGCCCGGCTGGTCTCACCGACGAAACTGGGTGCATATGTGACAGGGTTCCTGGCGATATATTTTATCCGGGCCGTCCAAAATGGCCTGGTGATTCAACCTTTGAATGCGATTGGGGCGGTAAAGTCTGATGAGGATTTTAAGGGCTATTTTTCAGCTGTTTTCGTCCAGCAATTAATTCTGGCTGTGCTATCTGCCGCCGGCGCATTAATTATCGGCTGGTTTCTGACCGTCAGGGGGAATGATGTCCTTGGGCCGACAGTTTTTGTGTTGTGGTTCCCTTTTCTTACCTGGCAGATCCAGGAGTATTTCAGGCGGACTTTTTATACGCGGGGAAAAGTCAACAAAGCCCTCTTGATCAGCTTAGCGGGTAATGTATTGCGAATTGGCCTGATGATTATTCTTGCCCAGTTTTCAGAGATATCCGGCTTGACCGGTTTAATTGCTATTGGGTGGGGGTCCTTGCTAGCCTCTCTCCTGGGTTTATGGTTGTCAAGATATTATTTCACCCGCCCAAGGCAAAACACGCTGAGCTTGTGGAACGAAAACTGGCGCTTTGGCCGCTGGATTCTAGGCGCAAGCCTGGCGGATTGGGTGGTGGTGAACCTCTACCCGATTATGATGGCGGGATTAATCAGTTTTGCTGCGACGGGTGTATATCAAGCCCTTCAAAACCTGGTGGCTCCCATTCACGTGCTTCTTCGGGCGGTGGACACCTTTATCACGCCCATCATGGCCAAAACCTTTGATCAGCATGGTTTGGGAAAGTTCAAAAAGAATCTTAAACGAATCTATTTGGTTGCGGGAGTTCCTGTCCTTGGACTATTGGTCCTGGTTCTTGTTTTTACCCCGCAACTGCTCAATTTGCTTAAAGAGGATACCTACCTGCCTTTTGCGGATGGCATCTATGTAATGGCTTTATATTATTTCTTTTTGTTCCTCAACCGTCCTTTGCAGATGGCATTTCGAGCCATTCGTCTGGGCAGGCAAATTTTCCTGGCAAATGTCCTGGCGATGGCCAGCATGTTTTCCATTGGGCTGTGGATGATCAACCGCTGGGGAATCTATGGCGCAATCGGCGGCCTGGCACTGAACGCGATCATCATCAGCATCGTATTATTGATTTCATGGGTCCGATTTTTGCGTTTGACTGAACACGGGCAGAGGGTGAATTAAGCATCGGGTTCCTGGCTGGCTTGATCATTCGGAATAGTCTTTTCTGATTTTTCAATATTCAGAAGTTTTCTTATGCGTTCTTCAGGATGGGGGTCATGCAGCCAGCGTAAGAAAAAAACGAGGTAGAAAGCAGAAAATATCAGTTTGATATCTAGCCAGAGATTGGCCTTCTGGATATAGATCAGGTCCCACGCCAATTTCTCTTCTGCAGAGATATCATAGGCGTCCACCACCTGCGCCAAACCTGCAAGACCAGGGCGGACCTGGTGCCGGCGTGCATAGGCTGGCATTTTTTTTAAATATTCGTTTACAAGCACCGTACGCTGCGGGCGAGGACCAACCATACTCATATCGCCTATTAAAATATTGATCAACTGCGGTAATTCATCGAGAGCGGTTTTTCGCAGGAATTTACCGAAGAATAATACCCGCTCGTCATTTTCATAACCTGAAATCGGGCCGGTTTCCTTTTCAGCGTTCAGGATCATCGATCTGAATTTGAACTGTTTGAAGTTCCTCCCACCACGGCCAACGGAATTCTTAACGAAGAGGATTGGCCCGGGATCTTCCCACCAGATCAGAACGATCACGGACAACCATACGGGCAATGAGAGAACCAATGCGATGGCTGCAAAGAAAATATCAAACAGCCTTTTCGCAAAAGACCGTCTGACTGTGGATCCCAAGAAGGGCGTATGTTTTTCTAACACTTGCGCTTCAAGCTGCGAAGAGGGAGGGGAATTGTTTTCCCACCAGCGCAAATCATCATTCGAGGCCACAAAGCTTCCCAGGAAACTGCCGATGATGATGAAGGGTACATTTTCCCAAATCAAAGGCTCATTGTCAATAACGGATTCAAGTAGAAGTACAAGTAAGCCCATGAAGAGGCTTACAAAGAAGGCAATTCTATAAGGAAAAGGATGTTTGAACTTTCCCTTTGACAAGAAATGCGAGAGGCTCAAACTGAGCAGGCCATAACCCAGGAATGCCAGAATGTTGCCTGAAAACGTGTTACCTGCTTTTTCCGAAATTTGATCCCCGAGAAGTTCCAACCAGACGATCAGGATGGTTGTGAGCAGTGCAAGTGCAAACCAGGTTATTTTTCCTAACTTAATCCTTCGATGGCCCGTCTTCAAAGATTGCAATCCTTTTATTTGAGTATATCTGAGAGGATGTTTTTGGTATTCTATTGCTGATGCGATGAGAGTTTATTGGGGTTAATTATACCTAAAGTGACATGCTGGTTTATGGTGCATCTATTGAGGAATGGTCAGACTGCTTCCTCTTCTCGACAATTCACTCCTGTTCTGTGCGCTCCTGTGAGCGAGGTTTTTTCACTGCTTATTTCTTTGGTGTGAAAACAACCCAAGTGTTGGTCACAATAGCTCACAAAGCCTCATCTGTCTGCTTCGCGGATAGTTTATCTGAAGTAAAGTGAAATCCTAACCTCTTTTTGTGGGGGTAAAAACCTTGCTAAATATGCTCACCTGACCTGTCCTAAGCAATTTCAATAATCCTTATATTTCCTTTATCTGTTGGCTGAAAGAGCATAGTAAATTTTAATGGATTTCCGCACCGGATCGCTCAGGGCATTACGGACTCCGTTGTTATGGTAAAAAATCAATTTGTTAGGAAAAATATTTTTAATCATCGATTATAAAAAAGAAACCAACAAGGTATAATGGGTCTGATTACAATCCCTTCCTTGTATTTTCGCCTGATTATCAAGGCTTGATCTATGAAAAAAAACATTATTATTATCTTGTTGGTGCTAATTCTTTTGGCTGTTTCCATCGGCGGTGTTTTCGTTATTCGAAGGTGGAACCGACCGCTGGGCCTTGCACTGGCGCTATCAACACCAACGGAAAATGCTTTGCAGTCAACATCCACAGAGCATATTTTGCCAACTGAAACGCGCCTGAACACACTCCAGGAAGAAACAGACGCCCCAACATCTACTCTCACTCCGACGGAGCCACAACCGGTGTGTGGTGGGCCACCCATAATGTATATTCTTGGAATTGGCGTGGATAGAGAATCAGATGACTATCTCTATGGCCTGGCTGACGTCATCCGGGTTGCGCGTGTCGATTTTGTCACACCAAAAGTGACGGTTCTGACCATTCCTCGTGATTTATGGGTTGAATTTCCTGACCTGATCGATAAATATGCTGATACTGTAACCCATGGCAAACTGAACCAGGCGTATCTCTATGGCAGCCCTGGCATGGGTTATTATGATGGCCCAGGTAGTGGTCCCGGTTTGTTGGCGCGTACAATCGCTCACAATTACGACTTGTATGTGGATCATTATGGGGCAGTGAACTTCCGGGCTTTTGAGAAAATTATTGACGCTCTCGGCGGGATCGATATTTATCTTGACCAGGATTGGGACGGTACACCGGTTGATGATAAAACGGAAGACATGGGTTACTTTGAGGCCGGTCAGCATCACATGACCGGGAACGAGGCCCTGCGTTTTGCCCGCATCCGTAAAAGGTACGGTATGATGGCCCGCAATAATAACCAGACGCTGGTGATGTGTGCTATGAAAGATAAACTCCTCAGTCCATCGGTGGTGGGCTCAATTCCACGATTGATCAATTCTCTGATCGGAGAAATTCAGACGGACCTAACCCCTGCGCAATTGAGCCAGTTAGCTTGCCTCTTACTCAGACTTGATGAAAAAAATCTTCAGTTTATCAGTTTTCCGGATGAAATGATGGTTCAGGGACGGGAATATGATCCACAATTGGGGGATACAACCTTTGTATGGGATATCCCTAAAGATGAGATTCAAGCCTTTATGCGCGATTTTGAAAACGACGCCATCCCGCAGGAAAGTGACGGCGGGATGAGCTGTCCATAATAAAGCTGAACTCGCGTACTTCTGAGCGACTTCAAAATGGTTGTGAGAATAAACCAAATATATTGGAAACGTGACAAATGTCATGTTGACTGCGGGTGGTCATTTGGATAAGATTGTTTGAGGATACATGCAAATTTCTATATATGTTTATAAGAAGAATGAACTACGAAACCACAGCTGACCTTTTCCAAATTCTCTCTCATCCCGTCCGACTGCAAATCCTGGATATTTTGCGGCGGCGAGAATCTTGCGTTTGCCACCTGCAAGCGGTTACGGGGCGCCCCCAGGCTTATATCTCCCAGCAGTTACGTATCCTGCGGGACGCTGACCTGGTCATTGATGAGAAAGACGGGCAAAATGTATTTTATTATCTGATTAATGACAAAGTTCGGCTTCTATTGCAAGAAACATTAGGCGAGCCTGCCGAACCCAGCTTTCATTTGGGTTGTCAGTGCCCATTCTGTTCTCTGTAAATGGATTTTTTTATTGAGTTATATGCATAAAAGTATATATAAGGAGACAAATTGAACTTTACATCGACGCTATTTGAATTACTTCAATCTGGATTTGGCGGTTTGGCTGCTTATCTGGCAGCGCATGTGCTGCTTTGTCTGTTGCCTGCTTTTTTTATTGCTGGCGCTTTAGCCGCACTTCTGCCAAAGGAGGCCATCACGCGTTATCTTGGCAGAGATGCACCAAAGTGGATCTCGTATCCTGCTTCCGCGTTGGGTGGGTTCTTCCTGGCGGTTTGTTCCTGCACCATCATGCCTCTGTTTGCGAGTATTTATAAAAAAGGGGCCGGGCTGGGCCCAGCGATAACCTTTCTTTTTGTTGGCCCCGCAGTAAATATTTTAGCAATTTCTTTTACTGGCGTTCAAATAGGCATGGATATCGCTTTAGCGAGAGTTATCCTCTCCATGGTCTTCGGCATCCTGATTGGTTTATTGATGGCGTGGTTTTTCCATAAAGATGACGCTGCCCATGCTGAGGAAGCAGCCCAGAGCAACGTGTTTGCAGCAAAAGCCCGCATTCCCACCCATGTTGTTGTTTTCTTTCTCTTATTGTTAGGGATATTGCTGGCAGGGACGTTACAGATCGGACTTTTCAGGAACGTGTTTTATGAGATCATCATCCCGAGTGATTGGGTAATTGAATTTCAAACATGGTTGAACGGGCTTATCCCGCCCAATCCGGGAATGGGGATTGAGGGCGTCAGCGTTCATGGTGTGTTGTTGATTGGTTTGTTGGTTTTGATTGCCCTTACAGCTATCAAAGGGTTTAAAAACATTTTTGAGGGCTTCAATGTCTGGACTTATGTCACATTAGGATTGATCACCCTCACCTTGGTAGTGGCTTCATTTGCAGTTATCGCCTCAGATTTGGGACTCGTAATCGGGTTCAATGGGCGGCTGATTGCAGAAATCCTTCTATTGGCGGCTGTTTGGTGGATGTCTGCCCGATATTTCAGTGCTGATGCGCGGCAGGAATGGCTGTGGGAAACCTGGCGATTTGTCAAAATGATCATCCCACTTCTGCTCGTCGGCGTCTTTTTGGCATCCATCGCTCGAGCCTTGATCCCGCCGCTCTGGATTCAGACCCTGGCCGGTAGGAATACGATTTGGGCGAATTTTGCAGGCGTTGTGTTTGGCGTTTTCATGTACTTCCCGACACTGGTAGAGGTACCAGTAGCCCAAACCTTCTTGGCTTTGGGGATGCACCGGGGACCGCTTTTGGCATACTTGCTGGCAGACCCGGAGTTAAGCCTGCAATCGATTTTGATTACCAACAACGTAATCGGGAAAAAGAAAACAGCTGTTTACGTTGCTTTGGTTGCTGTTTTCAGCACATTTTCGGGTTTAATTTTTGGTTGGTTCGTGTAAATACGATAAAGGAGTTAAAAGCGATGGAAGTAAAGATTTTAGGTGGCGGCTGTGCAAAGTGTGAGCGTTTGGAAACGCTAACGCGCGAGGTTGTGGAAGAGATGGGGCTTCAGGCGACGTTCATCAAAGTAAAAGACATGAATAAGATTATGGCCTATGATGTAATGACCACGCCAGCTTTAGTGGTGGATGAAAAGGTCCTGTCCTATGGTCGAATCCCTGGGAAGGATGAAATTCGTCAATGGCTCAGTGAAATGCCCAAATAATCCATAAATATCTTGCAAAATGAAAAAGGGTTCTCGGTAAATGAAGAGAACCTTTTTTTGATTCATAACTATTTATCAACTATATTGAGCTTTTTTTCTTCCGTCCCACGAAGAAAATGAAGAATAATCCCGCCAGCCAGCGACCGGCCGAAGAAGTTAGCGCTACACCCTGAAAATTAATCTGTGGGATTAAAAAAGACCCGAGGGCTGCGCCGCCAGCCAGTGAGAGGGTCACAATGATTTGATAGAAGGCAGAAAATCTGGCGCGTTGTTTTTCTGGTATTTGTTGTAAAAGATTATTAAAGCTCGCCAGGTTATATGCACCCCAAAATATACCTCCAAAAACCTGGATCAGAATAGCCTGCCAGTAAGCCCGAACCCAAAGGCCCCAAAGCAGGGGAAGGAAGGGGATCGCCATAAGAAAGAAAATGGCCACATTACGATTTCCAAATCGGTCTGCCAGGGCACCAACCCGCCGCTGAATAACGAGATTAGCAACTGTGTTTGCTACTGTGGTGACGCCGATCATGGCTGCGGTGAAATTGAGGGTATCCACCATAAAGACATTGAAAAAAGGTCCGGCGATATTGATTGAAAAGTTCCAGACGGCTGTGAAAACGCAGAATAATATAAATTGCTGCTGTCCTTTGAGAGAAGAAAGGATCGTCCTGAGGCTGCTTTGGACCTGGTGGATGGTCTCTTCTTCTTTGTATGGATCTCTGATACGGGAGAAAAAGCTCATTGATATCACACCAAAGACCACAGCAAAAATGAATG
>JBMCLF010000012.1:0-16626 GCA_048615215.1 Candidatus Brevefilum sp. | reverse complement strand
ATAAGGATAGTATGTGTAATTCTTATTATTCTATCAAATCCCAGGCAATTTCCGTGATCTTACGTGCGGCATCCGCTCGACCTGCATCTTCTGCGTTTTGAGCGATTTCTTCCAATCGCGCGCGGCCATCACCCAGCCAACCCGAGAATGTCTCGTAAGCTTCTTCGGGCGTTTCGCACAGTGCACCTGCGTTGTGATCAATCACAAACGCCACGTTCCCTTGCTCCTGTCCCGGCAGGACGTGCACCAGCATGAGAGGCAGGCCAGATGCAAGGGATTCCGTAACAATCAAACCCCCAGCTTTGCAAACGATCATGTCTGAAGCCCGCATCAATTTAGGCATAAACTCTATGAAATTGTATACATAATTAGGGTGTTTCCACTCTGTTGTTTCGAATTTCTCATGTAAAGGATCATTTCCACCCGCAACCAGGGCAAATTGAAAGACCTGATCGCTTTCATCAAGTTTCTGCAGGATGTCCATCAGTGAGACGACACGGGGGCTGCCCACCACCAGTAAAGTTGTTATTTCGGGTTTCCAACCCAGTTCTTCGCGAATGGTTGGCTTTGATACTGATTTTAGCTCTTGAATCTCAGGGTCCACAGGGATTCCGGTGATGATAATTTGCTCGGGGGTTAATCCTGCCTCAAGCGCACGCTGGCGAACGGCTTCAGTGGGAACGGTCAGCCGGGTGATATCTGTGTTGAACCAGACTTTATGCACGGTGACGAGGTCTGTGACGGTTGCCATGAAGGGTATGGACAGGTCATCAGAATCCCGTAAGGCGCACAGGGGAGCTTGATAAATTGGGTAGGTGGTGATGACCAGGTCTGGATCGGTTTCTGCGTGGATGTCACGCATCACATCCAGCAAAAGTAGTGTGGAACCATCTTCCATCAAGTTAACGGGCAGCTTTGAATCACTGACTTCATACCCCAGTTTATACAGTTCAGGAAAGTTTTTGACAAACTCATCATAATCCGATTGTGATTCTCGAATGAAATCAGGGATATCAGGATGATTGAGGGGATTGGTGATGGTCACCTCACACCGGCTCCCAAATTGATTTTTGAATGCCTGCTCCAAAGCTTCTGCAGCAATACGGTGGCCAAGCCCGGCATCACCGGTCAGGATCAGAATTTTTCCTTTCCTTTCGGGCATGTGTTCACCTCTTCGTCGGGCTGATTTCCTCGATCAATAAGGATAACAATCGTTCAACCGTCTGGGTCTTGACTCCTTCACGGTCCGCATCAAAGTGACATTCGTAGGCCAGGGTACGATCTGGTGTGCTGATACCGACCCATACAAGGCCGACCGGCTTTTCGGGAGTGCCGCCGGTAGGGCCGGCGATACCCGTGGTGGAGAGCCCGAAATCAGCCTCGAATTTTTGCCGTATGCCCTCAGCCATTTCTCTGGCAGTTTGTTCACTGACCGCCCCGAAGGCCTGCAGGGTTTCCGGTCGGACGCCCAAAATCGCTTCTTTGATCTGATTGCTGTAGGCGACAACGCCGCCGACAAAATACCTGGAAGACCCGGACACACTCGTCAGCACGTGGGATAGAAGTCCCCCGGTGCAGGATTCGGCGGTTGTGATCGTTTGGCTGCTTTCGGGTAAAGGCAGCCCAAATTGCGCGTGAGATCGCTGTGCGAAAACCCATCTTTTCAAGGTAATAGAGGGCTGTTGCTGAGGTGCCGCCTGGGGAGGTTACCTGGTTTCGCAAGCGTGCGGGATGTGAAGCGTTCTGGGTGTAGAAGGCGATGGAACCCTTAATGGTTTGCATGACCATTTCTTCCGCGATGCGCCTTGGCAGGCCGAGGTGTACCCCCGAATCGATCAATGATTCTAAAAAGAGGAAGACATAAGCCGGGCCGGTGCCTGAGACTGCGGTGGCCATGTCGATATAAGTTTCTTCCTTTACATAAATTTCTTTTCCCAGCACGGCCAGGATTTTCTGAGCGAGGTCGTGCTGCAAATCTGAGGTGCTGGGGCTTTGGGTCCAAACCGTCATGCCTTCACCCACCTGGGCAGGCGTATTGGGCATGGCTCTTACCACTATGGGATGTTTAAGACCTTCGTTTAGTGAAGTGATTGTGGCACCAGCTATGATTGAGATCAACAAAGCATTTTCTGGGATTTTTCCCCTAAGATCGCGTGTGACCTCCTGTAGTTTTTGAGGTTTGACGCACAGAATGACGACATCAACATTTTGTACTGCACTGGCATTGTCCGTCATCGTTTGGATCTTGTAACGCGTTTGCAATTCATCCAGCCTTGCCTGACGCGGGCCGGCTGCTGTGATGTTCCCGGGCTTTATGACCTGATTTTCGAGCATCCTGATGATCATGGCTTCTGCCATGACGCCGGGGCCGATAATTGCAAATTTTTGATCTTTATTCATTGTAACTCCATGGAATTAATCTAACGTCCAGCGTGAGTAAATTGAGTGAGAGAGCAGATTGCCTTGAGATTTGTCCATCGTGACCAGCTCTCCACTGGTTACCCTACCGCCAAGATGCCTTGTGATTGTTTTTAAGGCTTGATGTGTCACCAGGGCAGAAGCCTGGATGGCGTAAGAGGTCAAACAGATGAATTTTGGCCGCTCCGTCAGTACCTTGCGGCATTGATCTAAAAGCCCGGCGATGTCCTCAAAATAATCCCAGACTCTGCCGCTGGGACCTCGTCCGAATTTTGGCGGATCGAGGATGATTCCATCATATAAGGATTTTCGGCGCGCTTCACGGCGCAGGTATTTTCGCGCATCTTCCACCAGCCAGCGTACAGGCGCGTTTCCTAAGCCGGATAGATCCAGGTTATGGCTGGCCCAGGCAACAGCGTGTTTTGACGCATCAACGTGGGTGACCTGCGCACCAGCCCTGGCGGCCGCAGCAGTTGCCATCCCCGTGTAACCAAATAAATTGATTACCTTCAAAGGCCTGTTAGCAGAACGGATCTGATCGCCGATCCAGTCCCAATGGCTGGCCTGTTCGATGAAAACGCCGATATGGCGGGATTTGGAAAGGCGGATTTCGCTTTTCAATCCCTTGTATTCGATGACCCAGGGTTGATGGATTTTGTTCCGATATTCCCAATACCCCCCAGATTCTCCTCCGGTCGGGATCATCACAGCATCAGCAGCTTCCCAGTTCTTTTTTGGCAAGGATTTGGGCCAGATTGCTTGCGGCTCTGGGCGGATAAGCGTGTAAGGGCCGAAGCGTTCCAGCGATTCTCCACCGCCTGTATCAATCAGGGTGTAATCTCGCCAGTCGGTGGGTGTCAGCAATTGTAATTGTGGCAAATCAGGATGATTGGTCATAGAATTAATTTTTACATATTTTTAGAATAACTTCAAATTTGACAAGATAGTTAACCAGGGCAAAATATAATGGAGGATGAGGGCCAGGGCAGCTGCGCATTCAAATGGTTTTTGTATGGATGCCTGAATGGATATACTGGTGTCGTCGCGTCCGATTTTGATGACTCTGGGCAGCAAAAAAAGGATGGAAAGCATGGCCATGGTGAAGAATACCCAGAGAGGAATCAGTTCGATCATGATCAGCGACATTGTTCCTGCAAATATACCGATCCCGAGCATGATGATCATCAGGATGTATGCGGTTCGTTCGCCAAGGAAAATGGCTGTGTGCTGAAGATTGGCCTGGCGGTCAACGTCAATGTCACGGATTTCATTGTAGATTTCACCATAGATACTGATCGCCATCACAAAGGTGAAGTGCCAGAACCAGTATTGTCCCAGGCGGCTGGCATAGGTGAAATACCCGCTCAGAAACTGCAAACCGGCAAGCATGAAACAATGTGAAAGGATATCAAAAAAGGGGATGGTCTTCAAACGGATACCCCGGTGGGAGTATAAATATCCCAGAATCAGGGTGATTGTGCCAAAAATGGAGGGCCACAGCCCCAGGAATCCAAACAAAATGCCAGAAAGCACAGCAACTGAAAAGGTGGCGATTCGAGCCGTTTTGAGGGTGAGTAACCCGGCGGAGATGGGGTTGCGGTTGGATTTGCTATGAGTCAGGACGTCATCGGGGGCATCTTCAACATCGTTGATCATAAAAGCAAAGCCCACGGCCAGCCAATTGGCTGGAATGAGCACGAAAAAGCGCCAATCAAAATCACCCTGCCCAGACGCTACACCGAGCAAGGTGGTGATGATCACAAAGTAAACATATTCGTCAAAACGGGTGAGTTTGGCGAGTCCTTTCAGCGTTTTCTGCAATTGATGCTCCGTTTTCTTTGCAATAATTATGAAGTTGAGTATACCATCAATCTTTTTGCGTCCTTTTAATGTCTAAAGCCGCAGACTTCAGTTATAATTCAACAAGTTCAAAGATAAGGAGATTTTATGGATTTTGATCAGGTGATCGACAGGCGAAAAACAGAAAGCATCAAATGGAACCATTTTGACGAAGATGTGCTGCCGATGTGGGTGGCGGACATGGACTTTCGGTCCCCCCAGACGGTGATTGACGCATTGCACGACCGGGTGGACCACGGCATTTTTGGCTATGGCGGCCCACCGGAGGGATTGCGATCGGCGATCATCCAACATCTGGATAACCGTCATCACTGGCAAATTGAACCCAGAGCAATCGAATTTATCTCAGGCGTGGTGACGGGTTTCACTCACGCAATTTACAGCCTGACCGATCCAGGAGATAAAGTTCTGATCCAAACGCCGGCCTACCCGCCCTTCCTGGCCGCGCCGGTGTCCACCGGCCGTGATTGTGTAATCAACGAACTGTTGCAGACAGGGGATGGGCGTTATGAGATCGATTTTGATGATTTTGAGGCGAAAATTGCCTCGGGTGTGAAGCTGTTTATCCTGTGTAATCCCCAGAACCCAACCGGACGGGTCTTTCGGCATGAGGAGCTATTGCGTATGGCGGAGATTTGCCTGGCTCATGGCACCCAGATCTGCTCGGATGAAATCCATGCGGATCTAATCTATCCCGGTGAGCGGCATATCCCCATCGCCAGCCTTTCCTCTGAGATCAGCCAAAATACGGTCACTTACTTTGCCCCCAGCAAAACCTTTAATCTTGCGGGTTTTTCAACATCAGTTTATGTGACTGAAAACCCGGACATGCAAAAAACCCTCTCAAAATCCATGCGCATGTTATTAGGGCACCCTAATATTCTGGGCTTGTATGCCGCCCATGCAGCTTACAAAGATGGCAGTGATTGGCTGAATAACCTGATGGTTTACCTGCAGGATAACCGTGATTTTTTGGCTGAATTTGTTGCGAATAAGCTGGATGGGATCCGCATGTGGAAACCTGAGGGGACCTATCTTGGCTGGCTCGATTGCCGTGATTTAGACCTGTCGGTCTCGCCGCAAAAGTTTTTCCTGGAAGAAGCCCGGGTGGGCTTGAATGACGGAGCGGATTTTGGTAAAGCGGGCCAGGGCTTCGTACGCCTGAACTTTGGCTGCCCGCGAAAGATTCTGGAGGCGGGCATGAGTCGGATAAAAACTGCCCTGGAGAACAGGAACTGAACTTGGATTCAGGTACCCAAAGGACTATGGAAAATAAAGGATTCCGAAGAACGGCTATTGGCGGCTGTTCTTGCGGCGCGTTGGGTTTGGCGGCGATCATCATCCTGCCAATAATGCTTTATTTCTCCCTGATCGCAGTAGGCGGGCTGCTGATCGTGGCGGATCCGATCGAGCGGGTGGATGCGGTGGTGGCTCAGCGGCGGGGCGGGCGACCGCCTGGATCTGGCGATTAGGATGCATGCTGATGGCATTGCGTCCAATCTGGTCATTACGGATACAGCCAGCGGCCCGAACAATCGTCTCATACGGGAAGCCGTACGGGGAGGTTTCCGCCGGGAGTCAATTTATGTGACCGACCTGCAGGTTGACAGCACTTATGAGGAGGCGCTGGCCGTGCGCGACCTGGCTCTGGCCCGCAACTGGGATAAAGTGATGGTGGCGACGGATCCTTACCATACTTTCCGAACGCGCCTGGTATTCAGAAGAGAGTTAAGGGGCAGCGGGATCGAGGTCCTGGTACGTCCCGTCAGCGGTCACTGGTTCACCTCACGCACCTGGTTTTATCGAGCAGAGGGGTGGCAATTGGTGTTGCTCGAATTCGGAAAATTATTCAACGATTTATTCCTGCGCGGTTAAAGAAAAACCGGGCCGTCAAAACGGCCCGATATATTTTTGAAGACCTATTCTTCTAATTTACCATTTGAAAAATCCGCCGGTTTCTTCTTCATCTCCGTCTTTTTCGTCTTCATTTTCTTCTTAGTCGAATTCGTCATCATCTTCGTCTTCAGTGGAGTCATCATCGTCTTCTTCTTCGAATTCTTCGAAATCTTCGTCTTCGATTTCTGCTTCTTTTTCGGTGATATCTTCTGAAGCTTCTTCTGCGGATGCTTCCTCTTCTTCGGCAAGGATCACATTGGCTGCCTGCAGGCCTTTGGGGCCTTCCTCTATGGAAAATTCAACCTTCTGACCTTCCTTGAGGCGCTTGTAACCCGCCATTTGAATTGCGGAGAAGTGAACGAAGACATCTTCTTCACCATCATCACGACCAATAAAACCATAACCCTTGGGGGCGCTGAACCATTTTACGGTTCCAATATAACGTTCTGCCATGCTAATACTCCATCTTTCTAGGATTTATTAAAGTTCTATGCATCCTTTTACCTTAAAGGACGCTAAGTAAATATATTACCTCTGAGGGCTGATGTCAAGGTGGGGGGCAGGCAGGGGTTTTTAGTTCTGCAGGCAAAGCAGCAGCTGGCGCAATTCACCGCTGGGCTCGTCAGCTGTGACCGCCAGAACGGGCTGCTGTGCGAGGGCTTCATCAAAACCGCGAATAGCCAGGGTCTGAACGTTTGTGGCTTTGAGGCTTTCAAGGGTATAACCGAGCGCATACGCATGTGTAACAAGCAGCTCCTCAAGATAGGTTTCGGTGGAGAAAATTTGTGGTTCGTCCCCAAGAGTTTCATCCTCAAGGTAGGCTTTTTGGAACAGCAGCCTGAGTTCGTGGCCTTCTGGGTAGCTGAGGGTAAGGATGGGCTGGTTGATCTCAATCCCAGCGTTCTGGACTTCCGGGACTTCAGACCAGTTTGTGATCTCACCGGTGAATATTCTTTGCACCACGTTCTGACTGAGGGAGTCCACCGGCACCTCTGAACCCGCGAGGACCACCAGGTTTTCGACCCCCATAACAGAAACGTAAGGGTCATCTTCTTGGCGTTCTCCCAGCCGCAGGATGAGATTGGCCTGTTCAAGATCAAGCTCGGACAGGGGTAGGATTTGTGTGGTCACGGCAAAATCTGGTATATCCGCAGCGCATCCGGCGACGTCTTCCAGCCAGTGTTCGAGTGCGGGCGTGGTTTGCAGGTTGATTATCTCCAATTGCGTTGTTGCTTGCGGCGTTGACTGCTCTCCAGAGCATGCGGAGGCGGAAACAATCAGGATTATGCCGAGAAGAAAGAGTCTTGTGATTTTAGCCATGGAATTAGTATAACCAAATCAGAATAGTTGCTCCACCCAGCAGGAAACAATAAATCGAGAAATAATACAGGGCATGGTTGACGAGAAAGCGCAATAGCCAGCGAATGGCGATGTAGCCTACGATCATGGCGGTGATGAAACCAACGGCCATCAGCGGCAGGAAAACCCCCAGGTCACTGACTTCAGTGAACATCTGGTAGGTTGAAAGCCCCCCGGCAGCCAGCATGATAGGTACCGCCATTAAAAAGGAGAACCGGGCGGCTGATTCGCGCTTCAGGTGGCGCATCATTCCGCCGGAAATGGTTGCACCAGAGCGGGAAATGCCGGGAAACAAAGCCAGAGATTGCATGAGTCCCATAATAAGTGCGTCAACCAGGGTGATATCATGCGCGTCGCCCAGGTTCAGGCTGACCTTCTCTCCTATGATCAACAGGATGGCGGTCACGATCAAAGCAATCCCGGCCACCAGGGGGGAGGAGAAAGTTCGCTCCACCAGATCTTGCAAAAAGAGGCCGGCTAACCCGGCAGGGATGCTCGCGGCTATCAACAGCCAGCCTAATCGGGCTTCATGGCTGGCGAACGGCGTCCCCTGAAAGAGCTGGCGGAAAAAGCCTTTAATGATCCGCCAAATGTCCTGCCAAAAGTAAAGGATCACAGCCACCAATGTCCCGTTCTGAACGAGCACATTGAAGATGAACATCTCTTTTTGAGGCAGACGCCAATTGAGAAAGAAGGGCAGGATCACGAGATGACCCGAACTGGAGATCGGTAAAAACTCAGTCAAACCCTGTAATATGCCAAGGAGGATGGCCTGGAAAATCGTCATGAGGTTTCCTTATGATTTGATTTCAAAGTTTGACAAATACGCATCCGCAAATTCGGCATAGCGTCCGTCCATGATAGCCTGGCGCAGGTTGCGGGCCAGGTTTAGCAGGGTGTGGATATTGTGAATGGAGAGCAGGGTACCAGAGAGCATCTCGCGGGCCTGGATCAGGTGCCGGATGTAGGCGCGGGAATAATTCTGGCAGGTATAGCATGAACAGGTATCGCTGATGGGTCGCTCATCACGAACATATTGCGCATTCATCATGTTCATCCGGCCGTTGTCAGACATGGCTGCATTATGCCGCGCCAGGCGGGTGGGCAGGACGCAGTCGAAGATGTCAATCCCGCGCCGGATGCACTGTACGAGGTCCTGGGGGGTGCCGACGCCCATCAGGTAGCGCGGCTTGTCCTTCGGAAGGACTTGATTCACGACCTCGATCATGGCGTGCATTTCTTCTTTTGTCTCTCCAACGGAGAGGCCGCCGATGGCATTGCCTGGAAAATCCAACCCGGCAATCACTTCAGCTGATTGCTCTCGGAGGTCAGGGAAAACGCCCCCCTGAACGATCCCGAACAGCGCCTGGTCCTTCCGCTGCTTGGCCTGCTTGCAGCGTTCGGCCCAGCGGTGGGTGCGGGCCATGGCGCGCTTGTTGTATTCGCGGTCGTAAGGTTCGGCGCATTCGTCAAAGGCCATGATGATATCTGAGCCAAGGTTTTCCTGGATTTGCACAGAGCGTTCCGGTGTAAACCGGTGGGTAGAACCGTCAATGTAACTTTTAAAGGTAACACCGTCCTCATCTACCATGCGAATGTCAGATAAGGAGAAGACTTGAAAGCCGCCTGAATCTGTCAGGATTGGGCCGTCCCAGCTCATAAATTTGTGCAGGCCGCCCATCTCAGCGATCAGTTCGTCCCCCGGCCGCAGGTAAAGGTGATAGGTGTTGGCCAGGATCAGCTTTGCACCCATTTCATTTAAATGCCGCTGAGTCAGCGTTTTAACCGAAGCCTGGGTGCCAACGGGAGCGAAGATGGGAGTGGGGATTGCCCCGTGCGGGGTTTGGAATATCCCTGCCCGGGCATGGCCGTCCTGGGCGAGCAATTCAAACTTAAATCGTTGTTCATTCATATGATTTCCTTTTTTTCCTGCTTTACAGGGTTTGATTATACCTTAGCAGCCAGCGGATTTTGATTTGGAGGTGGATGAACAAAATCGCCTGATGTGTCTGCATAATTGTCATTTGATCGCTGTATTTGAAGAATGATTAAGCACCGCACTTGATAGGATCGGCAAGCGGGGCTATACTACACCACATGAACACGCAAGCGTACTCAACATGGCTGGAAATTGATCTTGCTGCGATTAAGAACAACATTAGGCAGATCAGAAGCATGACCAAAACGGAGGTCATGGCGGTGATCAAGGCCAATGGCTATGGCCATGGCGTGCTGGATGTTGCTATGGCAGCGGCTGAAGCCGGCGCAACGTGGTGCGGCGTCGCCCGGATGGAAGAAGCGCTCAACTTGCGTGCGGCTGGTTTGACCTCCGAGGTGATGGTGCTCGGATATACTCCCCCTGTTCTGATCTCTGAAGCTATTGAGAACAACATACACGTGGCTATTTATGATATAGAGATGGCCAGAGCTTATGCTGCCCGGGCCAGACAAACGGATGGGAAATTAAAAGCCCACCTCAAGGTCGAGACGGGCATGGGCCGGCTTGGATTGGCCCCCAAAAAAGCTTCTGACTTTCTGGCAAACCATCGAGATCATGATCGCATTGAGATCACCGGCATCTTCACCCATTTTGCACGGGCTGACGAACCGGAGTCTGGCGCCACAGAAAGGCAGTTGGCGATATTCAACGAATTACTACAGCAGCTTGAGAAAGAGTCTTTATTGCCGGGAATGATCCATGCTGCTAATTCCGCTGCAGTGATTAATTATCCCCAGACCTATTTTGACCTTGTGCGTCCTGGCATCGCAATTTACGGGCTGGATCCCTCCCCGAATACACGCTTACCGGAAGGTTTCCTTCACGCACTGACCTGGAAAGCACGATTGACATCTGTGCGAACCTTTCCGCCCGGGCATGGCATCAGTTATGGATCAATTTATGTGACTTCGGCGGAAGAAAGAATTGGAGTCATTCCCGTGGGTTATGGTGATGGATTCCGCCGGCTCTCCGGACAGGAGGTGCTCTGCAGGGGAAAGCGAGTCAATGTGGTTGGCAGAGTATGCATGGATCAGTGTATGCTGCAGCTTGATTCGGTGCCGGAAGCATCCGCAGGAGACGAGGTCGTTCTGCTCGGGAAACAAGGTTCAGCAGAGATTACCGCAGGAGAATTGGCACATCGCTGGGGTACGCTCAACTATGAGGTGGTTTGCGGGCTGGCCGACCGGCTGCCAAGGGTTTATCTGGATAAATGAACGGTCTGGAGACTTCCACGATCAGAGTCGAATTACATGCCCACACCCGCGCATCCAAAGACAGCCTGGTGCGTCCGGCACGTTTGATTGACCATTGCAAAAAAAATGGGATCGGTCGGATTGCGATCACCGATCACAATGAAATTAAAGGCGCTTTGGAAGCCAAAAACATGGCACCGAACATGGTGATTGTTGGTGAAGAGATTGAAACCACTCAGGGGGAATTGATTGGATATTTCATGCAAGAATGGGTGCCGCCAGGTTTGCCGCCGTTGGCTGCCATCGAGCGATTACGTGCGCAGGGTGCGGTGATCAGCGTTGCACATCCTTTTGATACGGTTCGCAGCAAACACTGGTTAGAAGAAGATCTCCTGGCAATTGTTTCTGAAATTGACGCAATAGAGGTCTTTAACGCCCGTTGTTTAAATAATAAACCCAATCAACGGGCTGAGGTTTTTGCAAAGGAGTATGGCCTGCTGGCAACGGTTGGATCTGATGCACATTCCCTGTGGGAGGTAGGCATGGCGTCGCTCCGTTTGCCAGATTTTGATGATTCTGAAGGCTTCTTGAAGGCTCTATCCAATTCACGTCAAACAACACGGCTCTCACCGGCCTTCGTTCACCTGTTCTCGCGGTTTGCAGTGTTTTACAAGCGACTTGAAAAGCTGCTGTGGATTGATAAAAACTAATAGTGGAAAATTTTCACTGAAGTAATTTTTATCATTTTTATGGATGAATGTGTAAGCGCTGTCTTTGTATCCTGCTGATGATCAGCTGGGTGAATTGGGAGCCCAGCTTTACAATCAGGATAAAGCACCTTTGGATATTCGCCTACCCTGGAAGACAAAATCACCTGTGGATGATGGTTGGCAGCTTGGAATTGTAAAAAATGCAGCGCCATTGATTTTCCAGGAAGTTATTCAAGATGTGTCATATCTGAGATGAGGAGCGAAAATTAAAAAGCACAATCCCGTTGAAGACAAGCCACCGGGATTGTTTTATACTTGGGCAAACGAAAAGGGGAACGGGAAAAGAATTTGGTTACAATTGGATCTTAAAGGATTCGACTTAAAAATTCCTTTGTGCGAGCCTGGCTGGGCTGGCTGAAGAGTACATCAGGGGGTGCTTCTTCGACGATCACACCTTCATCCATCAATACTGCCCGGTTGGCTGCCGCACGTGCAAAACCCATCTCGTGGGAGACAACCACCATTGTCATCCCCTCATTGGCTAATTGAAGCATCACATCCAGCACTTCCTGGATCATTTCAGGGTCGAGGGCGCTGGTCGGTTCGTCAAACAGCATGATGCGGGGGTTCATTGCCAGGGCTCGGGCGATGGCCACCCGCTGCTGCTGACCGCCGGAAAGCTGGCCGGGGTATTGATCCGCTTTTTCGGGGATGCCAACTTTTTTGAGCAGGTTAAGTGCGATTTCGACCGCTTCTGGTTTTGACCGTTTGCGGACAACTTTTTGTGCAACCGTGATATTCTCCAGCACCGTCAGGTGAGGAAAGAGGTTGAAGGATTGAAACACCATGCCCACTTCGGTGCGTATTGCGTTAATATTCTCCGCGGTGGTGAGGGGGATGTCATCCACCTCGATGCTTCCCGCTTCAAAAGTTTCCAGGCGGTTGATACACCGCAAGAGGGTGGATTTCCCTGAGCCGGAGGGGCCGATTACGACCACCACCTCACCCGGGAAGACCTCAAGATCAACGCCGTTGAGTGCAGCAGTCTCACCAAAGTGTTTGTGCAAATTGTTGATTCGGATAATCGGGTTGTCAGTCATTTTAGCGTTCCTCTGTTTGTGTTTTGCGTTCTATCCAAGCGACCACCCTGGCGGAAATCAGCGTCATTACCAGGTAAAGTAATGCAATCATCATCCAGGTCTCTACGGGGATGAAGTTGGCGGCCATGAACTCGCGCCCCCGACGGGTCATATCCGCCACAGCAACAACGCTGACCAGAGAGGAGTCTTTAAGTAAGGAGATGAATTCATTGCCTACCGGCGGAAGGATCACCTTAACCGCCTGTGGGAGGATGATGTGGCGCATGGCCTGGCCGTGGGTCATCCCCAGGCTTCGGGCGGCTTCATTTTGGCCTTTGGCGATGCTTTGAATTCCGGCCCGGTAGATTTCGCTCATATAAGCCGAATAGCAAAATGTCAGCCCGAGGATGGCCATGGCAAAGGGATTGGCGTGAAATTGCTGGAATGGTTGATACTGCAAGGCCCGGCCAATAGATTGAATAACTGAAGGAAAAGCAAAATACCAGAAGAGTAATTGAACAAGCAGGGGAATGCCGCGGGCAATCTCAACATAAATGGTGGTCATCCAGCGGATGATTCCGCTTTTTGAGAGTCGTCCTAATGCAGCAATCAATCCAAGCAGCAAAGTCAGAACGAAAGCTGTCAGCGTGACGCCAACAGTGATCAACAGGCCGTCGCTGACAAATCGGATGATGCGCCAATAGGGGTTTGGTTTCAACATGGACAGGGTCAGGATCAATCCGATTACGGCACCCACAAGCCACCACCAGCTATCAATGCGGTGGTTGGCAACTTCGAAGCTGGGAATTTTTTCTAAGTCTTTTTGAACTTTCATAAAATTGGTTTACCTTTCAGCTCTCACCGGGATTACCAGCCCCGGTGAGATTACCCAAGTTGTGTTATGAAAAATTAGATAACACCTTATTCTGTGGCGCCATACCAGTCCACAACGAGCTGGTCGATAAAGCCTTCGCTCTGTAATTCGCTCAATGCGGCATTAACTTGCGCAATTAATTCGTCGTTTCCTTTACAAAAAGCAATGCCGTAGTTTTCATCGGTAAAGACTTCCCCAACCACCTTCAGGCGGTCGACGTTTTGGTTAACAAAAGCCAGAGCGGTCGGGTAATCGGCAATCACGGCGTCAATCTGGCTGTTCATCAAATCCAGGAAGGCCAGCTCGATGGTGTCATAGACTTTGGCTGTGGCGCCATCAATGGCCTCAGCTTCCATTGCACCGGTGGTGCCGATCTGAGCACCAATGGTCCCCCCGACCAGGTCTTCAGGGCCATTGACCGTTTCGTTTGCAATATTGACAGAAACAATCTGGCCGGCATTGATGTAAGGGTCAGAAAAACTGAATTGTTCTGCCCGTTCCTCAGTGATGGTCATGGCTGAGATGGCCATGTCGTACTGGCAGTCCGCCATGCCCGCAAGTAGTGGGTCCCAGGCTACATTCTGAAAACGGATATTCAGGTCAGCCCGTTCTGCAATCTCGGTCATCAGGTCGATATCAAAACCGACGATATCTTTGGTGTCTTCCTCAACGTATTCAAATGGAGGAAAGGTCGCATCGGTAGCGACGACCAGAGCCCCATCGTCTGTTGCACAAGATGCCAGCAGACCTAAAAAGATGACGGCGATGATTGTGATGAGTGTTGTTTTTTGCATTTTATTTTCTCCTTCTTTTTTATTTGATCGTGGTTGGTTGATGAGCCGAAGTACTCGATAAGTGCCTCCTTGTTGGAATAAAAAAAAGACCTTCCTGGGCAGGAAGGCCTTTGGGTTCTCGCTTTAATCGGTATCGTTCAATTAAGCGCCAAGCGCCGCTCCTCCAGGAGAGGTTCGGTAGGTTGGCTTTCGCTTAGGCTGACGAACGATTAATGTGTTCATATTGAATTTGATTGTAGCAAAAAAATTTTGCTTTACTTCATCAAATTGTTAATAGCCAGTTAAAGGTTCATTATTTCAGGCGTATTCGGTATAAAAATCACCCGGAGAAATTAAGGTTATAGGTACAAGCGCCTGAACGGGGGACTCAGAAAGTCTCCCAGTGCAGGACCGCATCCAGCGTTTTTTTCGGTTTTTCTTCTGGCCATTCAACTGGAATGCCAACCGGTATGAGGGTGAGCAGTTTGAGATATTCGGGAATATTAAGCAGCTCTTTGAAGGAATCTTCGTGCGGTAGGGCGTTGCCCTCCAACCAGCAGGTGCCGTAGCCCAAAGTGGTGGCAGCCAGCAGCATATTCTCTACGGCAACGGAGCCGTCTTCAGCCCAGTATTTCGACGCAGTATTCATCACCACCACAATCATGGCGCTGGCGTTGGCGCTCCATTCAGCCGCCACGCTCAACTTTTTAATTATGGCCTTATTGGTCACGACAATGAAGTGCCAGGGCTGTTTGTTGTTGCCGCTGGGTGCCAGTCGTCCCGCATCTACGATCTTTTCCAGATCTTCCACTGGGATCGGTTCGCCGGTGAAATTGCGGATTGAGCGTCTTTTCTGGATGGCTGTAAAGGTATTCATAATGGTTTTCCTTTCCTGGTTTTTGAGAATTTATTCGTTTTGCCGTGTCTGAGCGTCAATCCATGTCAGGTAGGCACTTATGCCTCGGTGGATTGGGACCTGGATGATTTCGGGCGTTTCGTAGGAATGGTTTTTTTGCAGTGCATCCTGAATGGCTTCATAGAATGCAGCGCGGGTTTTTATCAGCAGCAGCCATTCCGATTCCCGGTTCAGATTGCCCTTCCAGGTATAGGTGCTGGTGATCGGGATGCTTTGCACGCAGGCTGCCAGGCCTTGGGTGACCAACATTTCAGCCAGCCGATTTGCCTCTTCTTGCGAATCCGTGGTGGACATTATGATGCAGTATTCATTTTCCATCGGTTCATCCTCCAGAAAATTGAGTTATGATATGTCTTCATTATAATTATAGCGGATAGGGATAAATTGAATTTAGTAAATATGCGTCTAATCATAATATTCCGGGTTATGGCGATATTCGAATATGGGTATTCGTTATAGTTAATGTATACTTATCAGGAAATTATGATAACTATTTTAACTGGCTGATGGAAGATTAATGGATAATTCTGGAAACAAATCTATAAAATCTCGCACCTGGGTCGTGATGCTGGCCCTGGCCCTTGTCGGGCAGATCGCCTGGGCGGTGGAAAATTCATGGTTCAACACCTTTGTCTTTGACGAGATCACGCCTGACCCGCGTCCTGTCGCCTGGATGGTAGCAGCCAGCGCGGTCACCGCAACACTGACCACGATTGTCATGGGCACCCTGAGCGACCGCACTAACACCCGCTGGGGCAAGCGAAGGCCCTATATCTTGATCGGCTATGTCCTCTGGGGTGCGTCCACGATCGTCTTTCCCATGGTGGACTACATCCGGGTCACAGCAGTGGTGGTGGTGATGGTGGTGGTTGCTGATGCGCTGATGACCTTTTTTGGTTCCACAGCCAACGACGCGGCCTTCAGCGCCTGGACGGTGGACGTGGCCACGCCTGATACCCGCGGACGGGTGGAAGGGGTGCTCAACCTGAGCGTGTTCCTGGCGCAGATCGTGGCATTGGTGGCGGCTGGCATTCTGATTGAGTCTTTGGGGTATTTCATCTTCTTTTATGCTTTGGGTGGAATCGTAATCCTGGTGGGGCTGGTGGGCGGCCTGCTGCTTAAGGACCCACCCTTGCAAGAAGAGCCAGAACAAGAACGACCGCCGTTCTGGGCGGAGATTGCTCAGTTATTTTCGCTCAAGACTCTGCGTGATAACAGGAAGCTGTTCATCCTGCTGTTGTTCATCATGGTCGTCAGCATCGGCATGCAGGTCAGTTTTCCGTATATGATCGTGTACCTTGAGAATTATGTTGGCATCACCAAGGGTGAATTCAGCATTATTGGCGGGGCAGTGATGCTTGGATCTGCGGCCCTGGCCATACCCTTTGGCTTGGTGGCGGACCGCTGGCGGAAGCGGCCGATGATCGCAATTGCATTGGTGTTGAGCAGCCTAGGAGGTGTGGTGTTTTCCATGGTTAGTTCTTTACCCTTGCTGGCACTCACCGGCCTTGTTTGGCAGGCTTTCTCTGTGGCGGGTAGCATTGCATCG
>JBMCLF010000011.1:0-16630 GCA_048615215.1 Candidatus Brevefilum sp. | reverse complement strand
CATCTTGCAGGAAGGTTTCTTCGCAGTCCATACATTTCACCTGCCGTTTGTTGGCAATCGTCAAGGTGCCGCCACAGTTCGGGCAGGGTTCCGGTACTGGGCGTTTCCAGGAGGTGAAATCACAGTCTGGATAGCGTGAGCAGCCGTAGAACTTGCGGCCCTTGCGAGTCTTACGTTCAACCACATCACCTTCCTCGCACTTGGGACAGGTCATCCCAATCTTCTCAAGGTAGGGTTCGGTGTAACGGCAATCCGGGAAGTTGCTGCAGCTGATGAACTTGCCGTAACGCCCCCAGCGGATGATAAGATCATGACCACATTTCGGGCATTCTCTTCCAACTTTCTGCAATTCCGCTTTCTTCTCAGGCATAGCTTCTTCAGCGTGTTCCAGACGATCTGAAAATTCCTCATAGAATTCGCTGATCACACCCACCCACTCGGCTTCGCCAGAAGCGATCAGGTCCAATTGATCCTCAAGACGGGAGGTAAAATTGATATCCACGATCCGGGGGAAAAATTCCACAACCAGGTCGTTCACCAGGATACCTGTTTCAGTGGGCTCAAGTCGTCTGCCATCGCGCACCACATAGCCCCGGTTTTGAATGGTTGAAATTGTTGGGGCATAAGTAGAAGGCCGTCCAATGCCGTTTTCCTCAAGCGCCTGAACCAGTGAGGCTTCTGAATAGCGCGGTGGTGGTTGGGTAAAATGTTGATCAGGATAAAGTTCTTGTATTTCCTGAACTTGTTTTTCTTTGATATCATCAATTGGGATCGTGTCGCTGTCCGGTTCTTCTTCTTCCTGCTGGCTCTCAGATTTGCCTTCCTCATAAACGATCAGGAAACCAGGAAATTCGAGCTGGCTTCCCGACGCGCGCAGCGTATACTGATTTTCTTCACCGTCACCCAGAACCTCAACGGATAGGGTGTTGTAGACTGCGGGCGTCATCTGTGAGGCGACAAATCGCTGCCAGATCAATTTATACAAGCGGAGTTGATCCCTTGAAAGGTATTTCTTGATCGCTTTGGGACTGCGCAATACCGAAGTCGGCCGGATTGCCTCGTGAGCTTCCTGGGCCGATTGAGTGCGGGATACAAATTTTGGTGGCTCTTTTGGTAGATAATCTTCACCATAACGTTTTTGGATGTATTCCCGTACTTCATTCATGGCAAGACCAGAGATATTCGTTGAGTCCGAACGCATGTAGGTTATCAGGCCCTGTGTGCCCTCACCATCCAGTTCTACACCTTCATATAATTGCTGGGCAACGGCCATGGTCTTGCGAGCGCTGAAACCCAGCTTGCGGGAGGCATCCTGCTGCATGGTGCTGGTAATAAAAGGGGCAGATGAGTTGCGGCGGCGTTTTC
Organism: Candidatus Brevefilum sp.; assembly: GCA_048615215.1. Classification (GTDB taxonomy): domain Bacteria; phylum Chloroflexota; class Anaerolineae; order Anaerolineales; family Anaerolineaceae; genus Brevifilum. The sequence continues at coordinate 15,265 of JBMCLF010000011.1, read as the reverse complement.
CACGCTTGATGGATTCAACCACGAAGGCCGTCTGGCGCATATCCGCCAGGATCTTCTCAACCTCTTCCTCAGAACCCAATTCAGGGTCTTCCCCATCAATCTTTGCAAGTTTCGCACGGTAGGCAGACTTTCCACCTTCAGGGAGTAGGTCGGCTTCAATCGACCAGTATTCCACGGGTTCAAAGGCATCAATCTCCCGCTCACGTTCCACAATCAATCGCAGTGCAACGGATTGCACCCGACCTGCAGAAAGCCGGCTGCGAACCTTCTTCCAAAGAATCGGGCTGATCCCATATCCCACCAAACGGTCGAGGATCCGGCGTGCCTGTTGGGCGTCTACCAGGTCCATATCAATTACACGGGGGTTGGCAAAGGCGTGAGCCACCGCATCTTCGGTGATCTCGTGGAACACCACGCGGTTCGCTCGTTTTTCTTCAATATCCGCAGCTTCCATCAGGTGCCAGGCAATCGCCTCACCTTCCCGGTCAGGGTCTGTGGCAAGATAAACATCTTCAGCTTTTCCTGCCAGCTTCTTAAGTTCCTTCACCACATCACGTTTTTCATTCGGGACACGGTAGCGGGGCTCAAAGTCATTTTCAACATCCACAGATAATTTAGACCGCAGCAAATCACGCACATGTCCAACAGATGCGCGGACTGTATAACCCTTGCCTAAAAATCGACTGACGGTTTTTGCTTTGGCCGGAGACTCAACGATCACTAATTTCCCCTTGCGTTCAACCTTCTTTTTCTTTCGGGTTACCTTGGGCTTCGGAATACCCTCATGGGCTTCCGTGCGGCCCATCCGGAAGACCTTTGTACCACAAAACGAGCAGGTACCTTTGGTCACCGGCGCACCAGCCGCATTATAATCTGCGACGGGATCTTTTATTTCTCTTTTTTGTCTGCATTTTACACAATAAGCTTCCAATTTATATCACTCCTACAAATAATCATCGCGATCGTTCTGGCTCAAAAACTTGACAACATCGCGTATTCGTTGAGCCTGTTTACGATCGCAAACGAGCACCGCTCTTCCAGATTCAATAATAACTAGATCATCTACACCAATCGTGACAATCAATCGATCAGTTTCATCTTCACAAATGAGTGTACCGTGTGTGTCAAATGAAACAACTTCTCCCCGCATGAGAATATTACCTTCCTCATCCGTCTCAAGGGCTTCAAACAGTGATTCCCAACTGCCGACATCGTTCCAACCCAGATTTACTGAAGGGACCACAGCCACTTTGTGAGCGTTTTCCATAATACCATAATCGATGGTTTCTTTCTTCAAGGTCGGCCAAACTTCTTGAAGTGTGGCCTCCCTGGCAGGGCTCTGCCACTGCTTGTCAATCTTCAAAGTCTTCTCAAACAGATCTGGCATTTGCCGTTCAAATTCCATCAGAACGGTTTCTACCTTCCAAACGAACATCCCGGAGTTCCAAACATGATCGCCTTTGGCGATGAATTTCTCTGCCTGGTCCTTATCCGGTTTTTCTTTGAATTTCTCAGCCTGGTAAATCTTCACACCCCGAATTTCATCCAAAAAATCACCTTTTTGAATATACCCGAATCCTGTCGCCGGGTAGTCTGGGGTGATCCCCAGTGTTGTCAGATAATCATTCTGAGCGATTTCATAAGCAGCCTTGAGCAATTCTCGCAGGTGTTCAGCGTTCTTAATTAAGTGGTCTGCGGTCAAAATTGCCATAGTTCCGTTGGGATCCCGATTTTTAATGGCGATCGCAGCCAGGGCAACCACTGAGGCTGTCCCGCGTGGCATGGGTTCGATCAAGTAGTTCTCAAATGGGATCTCCGGGCAGTCATCCCTGAGAAGGTCAACTTGCTTTTTAACAGTAACCACCAGGATGCGTTCATATGGAAAAAGCGCCAGTAACCGATCGACAGAATGTTGAAATAATGTCCGGTCACCGACAATCTTCAGCGATTGCTTTGGACGACCTTGTCGCGAGAGCGGCCAGAGGCGGGTGCCGCTCCCACCGGCCATAATGACTGCGTAATAATTTTTATACATCAAAACCTCCTTGGGTTCGTGTGAAATCACGCACAGCCGCATAACGCATACCACCAACATGCTGGACCATTCCTTTTAATTCCATCAGCGTCAACGCGGCTGAAACCCTGTCCACGGGCAATCCTGCCTGGTTGCATACCTCATCGACATGAACTGGTTCAAACCCGAGCACTCGCAAAATCTTTGCTTCAGTTTCATCCGCAGGTAGAACCTGACGTGCTGTTTTGATCGCTTCGATCTGGGATAATTCCAGAACATCCATAACATCCTTAGGAGAAACCAACGGATATGCCCCCTTTTGGATCAAGCGGTTGGTACCCCGGCTGACGGGAGAAAGGACGTTCCCAGGCACAGCGAAAACATCCCTACCCTGCTCCACAGCGAAATCTGCTGTGATCAGGGCACCGCTGCGATCCCCCGCTTCCACAACAACAGTCGCAAGAGAAAGACCCGAAATAATCCGGTTGCGTGGCGGAAAATTACTGCCCTCAGGCTGTGTTCCCATGGGGTAATCGCTGACGATCGCACCATTCTCAACAATGGCTTCAGCCAATTTACGATGTTCGGGAGGATAAATCACATCCACACCACTCCCCAAAACAGCAATTGTCCTGCCGCCAGCTTTGAGCGCATGTTGATGCGCCAACCCATCCACGCCGCGTGCCAATCCACTCACAATGGTCAAACCATTGCCCGCCAGGTACAGGCTGGTATCCCTGGTGATTTGCTGTCCATACGCCGAAACACGACGGGTGCCTACCATGGCCACTGCAAATTCATCTGCAGGCGTCAATTCACCGCGCACATACAGCACTGGAGGACTCTGGTCAATTTCTCTTAATAATCGTGGGTATTCCTCGTCAAGCAAGGTTAAAACAGTAACATCTCGCGCTATGATGGAATCATGCAGACGGTCAAGGTCAATTTCGTCTCGCATTTTTAAGAAATTAGTGATTGCACGGCCTGGTAAGCCAGCTTCTTCAAAGGCACTCCCAGGAGCCCGCCAGGCCAGAGAAAGATCGCCAAAAAAATTTCGAATTTGCTCGAAGCGAACGGCCCCAATCCCCCGTACCATATTGAACCCAATCCAATATTTTTTCTCATCCAACATCAAACATCTTCCCCATACCAATCCATTTTCGCCACGATCATCTTTTCCTGTTCCGGATCGATTTCCAGGATCATCTCCTCGGTTGCGGGAATCAGAACCTCTTCTCCCTCATCATTCTTGATTAAATATACGTCATTCGCGCCGGTTTCAAGAATTTGCACCAGGACACCCAGGTAGCATCCATCGGGCTCATAAACATCCAGACCAACCAGTTCGTGGTAATAGAAATCTCCCTCAGGCAGAGGTGGAAGTTGCGAAGTTTTGACATAGACAAGTTCGTTCGTCAGTTCAGAGACGACTGTTCGATCGTGGATCTCTTTAAATTTTATTAAAAGCAGCTCATTCTTCCAACGTGTCTTCTCGATGGTCAAAGACTGATGCTCTTCGCCAACAAAAACGGTTTTTTCGGGAATTAATAATTCCAGCATCTGGGTATATATCTCCAAAGGAATTTCCCCCTTTACGCCATGAGCGCGCCTCAACTTACCCAGTACAAGAAACGCAGGCTCGCCATTTCCCAGCGAGCCTGAATCATTTTCACGTGTATAAGGCATGTCTTCCAGGCTGAAAATTAGTGGGGTTCGACAATGTCAAGGTTAACCCGGCTGCCTTCTCGCGCAGCTGCAACTCTGAGCAGGGTACGGATGGAATCAGCCACGCGGCCGCCCTTGCCGATTACCCGGCCCATATCCGGCTTGGCCACGTGCAATTCCAGTTGAACACTGTTCCCCCGCAGATATTGATTGACATCGACTTTTGTCGGTTGATCAACCAGGGATTGTGCAACAAATTCTACCAATTCTCGCAGGTTATCACCTTTCATTTTCTGCCTCACCCCTTTCTTGTAGGTGTGATTATTTTTGTGGGTTGGTGCGTGGGTCGGTTACCCGGTTCTGATATACCTCATTCGCTTCCTCAACCAGCGCTTCTACATCTTCGCCGTCTTTAAAGCGTTCATAACGGTCCCAAAGTCCGGTCTGTTTAAAAAGACCATCTACGGCTTCCGTCGGTTGAGCCCCAACACTCAGCCAGTGGTAAATGCGGTCATCTTTTAATACTACGGTGGAAGGTTCCGTCCGGGGATTGTAATGACCTACATTTTCAATAAAACGACCATCTCGCGGGCTTTCTTTATCTGCCACGACCACACGATAACTTGCCTGATTCCGGGATCCAACCCGGCGTAATCGAATTCGTACCATCGAAATTATGCTCCTCTTACTATATTTGTTTTATTTTATTCCATAAAGCCCGATGATTCAAAAAGGTTTGAGAGTGCGCTGAAGGAAACGCAACCTATCTCATCTTCTGGCTATCCAATCAAACGGCCTAAACCTTTGCCGCCAGATTTTTGCATTGTCTTTATCAGCCGCTGGGTCTCACGAAAGCGCTTCATGACCTGATTGACAATCTGCACTTCCAGTCCAGAACCTCGCGCAATTCTTCGCCTGCGGCTGGCATTTAACAATTTTGGATTGCGGCGCTCCTCCACAGTCATGGAGTTGATCACCGCTTCAATTTGTTTTAATTGGTCCTCAGCTTCTCTGGTATCAACCTGACGGGCCACCTGGCCCATCTGCCCGGGTAGCATTTCCATAATCTGTCCCAGGGGACCCATTTTTCGCATTTGCTTCAATTGTTTGGCGAAATCTTCCAGTGAAAATTCGCCTTTCATCAACTTCTCAGCCTGTTTTTCGCCCTCTTGCTGGTCAAAGGTCGCTTCTGCCTTTTCGATCAGGCCCAGCATGTCACCCATCCCCAGGATGCGTGAAGCCAATCTATCTGGATTATACACCTCAATTGCGTCAACAGATTCGCCCACGCCAAGGAATTTGATCGGCACACCAGTCACTTCGCGGATCGAGATGGCCGCACCACCGCGCGCATCGCCATCGATCTTTGTCATGAAAAGGCCCGAAATGGGCAGTTCCTGGCGAAATCCTTGAGCAACGTTCAATGCTTCCTGGCCGATCATGGCGTCCACCACCAGCAGCGTTTCGGTTACATCCACTTTGTTCTCAATGGCGCTGAGTTCATCCATCAGTTCAGCATCCATTTGCGAGCGGCCTGCAGTATCGAGAATGACCACGCTGGTGCCGCCTTTTCGCGCAGATTGGTATGCTTTTTGTGCCAATTTTTGCGGCGGAACGCCTTCTTCATAAAAGACCGGCACATTGATCAGCTCGCCCAGGGTCTGCAATTGCTTCACAGCAGCCGGGCGGTAAGGATCACCTGCAACAAGCAAAACCCGCTCTCCCCTGCCCCGCAATTCTTTCGCCAATTTGGCGGCTGCGGTCGTCTTACCCGATCCTTGCAAGCCAACCAGCATGATTACAAAGGGCCGTTCACCTTTGAGGTTCAATCCGCTTGGTTCACCAAGTGTGGCGATCAGTTCCTGCTGAACAATCTTAATCACCTGCTGAGCGGGATTCAAAGCTTTGGAGATCACCTGCCCGATCGCACGTTCTTTCACTCGTTGGGTTAAGCTTTTCACCACGCTGTAATGAACATCCGCCTCGAGCAAAGCCATACGCACTTCCCGCATAGCATCATCCACATCCGACTCAGAAAGCCGACCGTGGCGGCGCAGGTTATCAAAGATATTGGTTAAGCGATCTGTTAAATTCTCAAACACGAATTAAATAAAGTCTTTTCTACTTGTCAATCCATCAAACTGTGATTCTAGCGTGTAAAACCATCTTGGTCAAGGATATCTGTCTGCTTAAATTACAAATCTTTAATAAAATCGATATACAAACCAGGATTTCCAGGACTTTCCGAAACGTTTTTAGACTTATGGGGTTTAAGCATGTGATTGATGGTTCAAAGAACTCATTATTTGTTCATAACGAAAGGAAATTATTATGCAAAAAGTAGCCATTGTCACTGATTCCACTGCCTATCTTCCAGAAAACCTGGTGTCAGCCTACAATATCACGGTTGTTCCACTGGTCGTCATTTGGGGCGAGGAATCCCTGCTCGATAACGTTAACATCGGTCCCGATGAGTTTTATAAGCGTTTGGCCTCTGCCAAGATCATGCCCTCAACCTCACAAGCGACAATTCAGGCCTTCGCAGATGTCTTTAAAGATCTTCACAGCCAGGGTTACCAAATCCTCACGATTGTGATCTCTTCTGCCCTTTCAGGAACATTGGATTCCGCTATTCAGGCCAAGAAAATGGTTCCGGAAGCAACCATCGAATTGATGGACTCCAAACTCACATCCTTACCACTGGCTTACATGGCGCTTTCAGCCGCCCGTGCAGCTAAAGCAGGGGCTACCCTCGATGAATGCAAGACCATTGCGGAAGAAATCAGCAGCCACACCGAAGTATTTTTTGCTGTAGACACATTGGAGTTCCTGCATCGCGGCGGACGGATTGGTGGGGCATCCCGTTTCCTTGGGACAGCTCTTAACCTCAAACCCATCCTTTATCTTGAAGATGGCAAAGTGGAAGCGTTTGAACGCGTCCGCACCAGTAAAAGAGCCCATGAACGTCTGATCGAATTACTCAGAAACAATGTCAACGGCCATGAGCACATTAACATGATGGGCGTAGTTTCTGCAGCCGCTCCAGAATCGGCCTCGCAGCTGTTAAATGAGATCAAAAGAAATTTCAATCCAGATGAAATTCTCATGGCCAACCTCAGCCCGGTACTCGGTACCCATACCGGGCCAGGAACCGTTGGCGTGGCTTACGTTGCCGGTGTAGACCCGGAGTTGCTGATTGAACCAAAATAAAATGCACCAAAATCACGAATTGACCATCTCCAAGAGATAATATCTCGTCATTTATTCTCCTCCATAGCGGCATTGCCAGCAACGCCGCTATGGGTTTAAGGGAAAATCTAAAAAACTAAATTTAGAAATAATAAGCCTGAAAGACCATCTCCTTTGGTGAAGAATTTTTCCGTTGATTAACAATCCTTTTCTGATTCGCCATGCCCTTTAAATATCAGTTAAAATAAAAGCGGTTCAACTTACCCAAACCAGAAAGGATCCTATGACTCCTGAGAGAGAAATTGGCCTGAGAATCCCACAGATTTTGCTTCCCAAACCGACCATTGATCTTCACAAGTGGGCGGTAATCGCCTGCGATCAATTCACCTCACAGCCTGAATACTGGCAGCAGGTGGAAGAAATTGTTGCTGATGCGCCTTCGACTTACCGCATGATCCTTCCCGAGGTTTACCTGGATACACCAGAAGAGGAAGAACGGGTTAAATCAACCCAGAAGATGATGCAAAAATACCTTGAATCAAACATTTTCAATGTGATCAATGATTTCATTTACGTCATCCGCACCGTGGATGGAAAATCTCGCAGGGGGTTGATGGTATGCCTTGATCTGGAGCACTACGATTACAACAAAGGCGCCCAAACGCTGATCCGCGCCACAGAAGGCACGATTCTTGACCGCCTGCCCCCACGAATTCGCATTCGGGAAGGTGCTCCTCTGGAACTGCCGCATATTCTCGTATTGTTTGACGACCCCAACGATACGGTATTTGGTCCCATTGATGACCGGATTGAATCTTTTGAAAGCCTGTATGATTTTGACCTGATGCTGGGCAGTGGTCACCTGAGAGGGTTCAAACTGGCGGATGAAAAAGTCCAATCCCAAATCTTTGAAGCACTGCATCAACTGGTAGATTCAGAGACCTTTGCTGAAAAATACAATCTCAAACCCGGTCGTTACGAACCACTGCTGTTTGCCATGGGGGACGGTAACCACTCCCTGGCAACCGCTAAAGCTATCTGGGAAAAGATCAAACCCGATGTGGGGATGAATCACCCCGCCCGCTATGCTCTGGTTGAGATCGAAAACATCCACGACCCTGCACTGATCTTTGAGCCCATTCACAGGCTGCTCTTTGGTATTGACCGGGATATCATGGATGCGATGCACCAATTCTGGGGTGAAAATCTGTCGATCAAAGACCTTCCCTCCCAGCAGGCGATGATTGAAATCGTCGATCAGGCCATCGAACCGTGGCATCAGATTGGCCTGATAAATGCTGATGGTGTCCACTTGATTGAAATCAGTGAGCCAGATGATAACCTGCCTGTCGGCACACTGCAGAAATTCTTGGACGCCTTCATGGAAAAAAACGGCGCCAGAAAGATTGATTACATCCACGGCACCGATATCCTCTTCAACAAGGCTTCCCAGGAGAGGAATGCTGGGTTTTACGTGCCCGGCATGGACAAATCTGACCTATTCAAAACAGTGATTCTCGACGGCGCTCTGCCCCGTAAGACCTTCTCAATGGGTGAAGCCAAAGAAAAACGTTTCTACATGGAATGCCGTCAAATTCAAAAATAATGAAAATTTTACTAATCCTCATGGCAGCACTATTGATCAGCGGCTGCCAGGCTGCGGAATCAACGCCAACCTGGCCGTCATCCACGCCCACACCAGCCCCGACGGCCACTTACACACCAACAGTCACGGAGACACCCTCACCTACCTTTATCCCGCCCACGCCAAGCGTGACCCCCAGCCAATTCACGGTGTGTTCCCCACTGGAAGAAGAGACCTTTGAATCGCTGCCCCTGATTCTCGTCAACCCCCTCAGGATTCCGCCTATCGGCAAGGATTCGGGCCATCATGGGTTGGACTACGCTTATTTTCGTCGGGGTGAACGCGAATCCATTCAGGGGATTGAGGTCTACGCCCTTCTCTCAGGAAGGACTGTCCTGACTCTTGAGGATGTTATTCCCTATGGCTACACGATCTTAATAGAAACGCCCCTTGATCAAATCCCGGAACAGCTGCAGGAAAAACTTCTGGCCGCATACCAGCCGATTCCAGATACCGTGGTCTATCAGGGTGAGTGCCCGGCTTTCGAAACCCCGATAAATACCGGTGAGATGTCGGTCTACCACCTATACGCCCATCTGGAGGAACAGCCACCTTTCCAGCCTGGTGATAGCATCGCCTGCGGTGAGAACTTAGGCACGGTTGGCAATTCAGGCCGCTCCAGCAACCCCCATTTGCACCTTGAGACCCGCCTGGGGCCTTCGGGGGCGGCCTTTACGAACATGGCTTTCTACGAGGCAACTTATTCTGAACAACAACGCGCCAACTACTGCCTGTGGCGGATGAGCGGGCACTATCAACTCTTCGACCCCAGCCACCTGTGGGAGGCATTGGATTAATCATTACGCTAATTTGAATAAACGAACCAACATTACTTTCTTAAATCAACAACGCCAATCTATGACAGCCAGCAGATCAAATTAAAGATCTCAGAAAAAGCTTATCAACGCACAAACCAACAGTCGCAAAAAAAGAACCATGTAACGAATTGAAAAAACTAATTCTCTGCCAGCGTTAACATCCTCGAAATGAAGTAAGATTATTATCGTCTGGCAAAATGTGGAATTATCAGCCGGAAAACATTAAACTTAAAATACTTATTGTTATCATCAGGAGTCATTTTATGTCGTGGGATATTATAGGCATTTTTATTATTTTAGCAGTCACACTGGTTTTATTTGTAATTGACCTCCTGCGTTTTGATGTCATCTCGCTTCTGGCATTGTTAGCTGTAACCCTCTTAGGACTCATTCCCTTCGACCAGGCCTTTTCTGGCTTTAGCAATCCTGCGGTCATTACCGTTGCGGCCGTTCTAATATTAAGCAAGGGCCTAGAAAATTCTGGTTTCGTTCCGGTGGTCGGAAAAAAACTGACGGAAATCAAAGGTGGCAAAATCGTTCAAATTGCCTTACTGACTGGATTAGCCACGCTCCTCTCAACCTTTATGAACAATGTCGGATCTGTGGCGCTCTTGCTCCCGGTCGCTCTTTATATTTCGCGTAAAAGGGGAATCCCTGCCTCAAGCCTTTTGATGCCAATGGCCTTTTCAGCACATTTTGGAGGCATGATCACACTTATTGGCACGCCCACAAACTTAATCATCTCTTCCTTTCGTGAAGAAGTCTTGGGAGAACCCTTTCGAATGTTTGACTTTGCCCCAGTAGGTCTGGCAACAGCAATCACCAGTGTTTTATTTATTGCATTAATTGGTTGGCGGTTGATACCAAAACGTAAAAGTCAAACGTCAATGAAAGAACTTTTTGATATAAAAAATTACGTTTCAGAAGTGGAATTAACTGAGGACTCAAAATTAGTCGGCAAACGATTGTCTGAAATCAATCAATATACTGAAAATCAGATAAATGTGTTAAGCCTGGTTCGTAATGGTGAAAAACGGATGGCGCCTGCACCACAAACAAAATTTCAAGTGGGGGACATCTTGATTGTCCAATGTGAAACCAAATCTCTTGAAAACCTGGTATCCAATGCAAATGTCGATCTTGTTGGCAGTGAGGAAATTGAGCGTGAGGACCTGGTAACGGAAGAAATGACATTAGTCGAAGGTGTTATAAGGAAGAACTCACCACTGATCAATAGTTCCGCATCAAAAATCGATCTACGTCGTCGATATGGCATCAATTTACTGGCAGTTTTCCGCCAGGGGACCCAATTGAACGTCCGTCTTGACAAAATTTCATTCAAAGAAGGGGATGTGCTTCTCTTACAGGGTCATCCAAATATTATTGGGGAAGCAATGTCGGCATTGGTCATCTTACCTTTAGCAGAACGTGACCTTCATATTGGCAGGCCGAAGCGAACGGCCCCCACACTCATCATCTTTATTGGGGCAATTCTATTCGCCGCAATGGGCATCCTTCCTGTAGCGATAGCATTTGTCGCTGGTGCCCTGGCGATGATCTTATTTGACTTAATTAGCCTAAAAGAAGCCTATGAAAGCGTAAATTGGCCAATTTTAATCTTGTGAGGTGCGATGATCCCCGTCGGTGAAGCCCTGGAAACAACCGGTGGCGCACAATGGATTGCAGATAGCATATTACGTATTGGTTCAAACTTGTCAGCACCCATATTAATTGCGATCGTTATGATCGTGACAATGTTCTTAAGTGACCTGGTGAACAACGCGGCTGCCGTAATTTTAATGGCACCGATCGGCATCAGCCTGGCGCAAAGTCTGGGTGGGTCAGTGGATACACTGTTGATGGGAATTGTGATCGCGTCCTCATGTGCTTTCCTGACACCGATCGGTCACCAATCGAATACCCTAGTAATGGGTCCAGGAGGCTATAAATTTAGAGATTATTGGCGCCTGGGATTGCTGATCGAAATTATTGTCGTGCTTGTGAGTGTTCCCCTCATCCTCACGTTTTGGCCCTTTGGCGGTTAGGCTGCAGCACATTTTGCACCAATAATCAATATAAAAACACCCCGGACTCCCTGCCTGACCGCAACTTGACACACTGAACATATGTGCTAAAATTGAACTAAATCCGTCAAAACGACATCGATTATAATAAGTAAAAGCTCCGTGCAGGAGAAATCATAACCAGAAATACTCCCTCAACCTAAGTAATGACAGAAAGAAGATGGTGAAATGGACGACGCAAAAAAATCAGTTCTCGATAAGGCATTAAGAGACATTGTTAAACGTTATGGTGAAGGCTCCATTATGAAACTTGGTCAGGCAAAACACCTTGCAGTGGATGTGATCCCCACCGGTTCCCTGTCACTGGATATAGCTCTCGGCGTGGGGGGCATCCCCAAAGCCCGCATCACCGAGATCTACGGTCCCGAAGCTTCGGGCAAGACCACCGTCTGCCAGCACATTGTAGCAGAATGCCAGAAGATGGGCGGCACGGCGGCCTTCATCGACATGGAGCACGCCCTGGACCCCGTTTATGCAGCAAAATGCGGTGTCAATGTAGATGAACTGCTCATCTCACAGCCCGACATGGGCGAACAGGCCCTTGAGATCACCGAAACCCTCGTACGCTCCGGCGCCGTGGACATTGTTGTGATCGACTCCGTTGCAGCCCTGGTCCCCCGCTCGGAGATTGAAGGCGACATGGGAGACCCCAGCATGGGCACCCAGGCGCGCCTGATGTCCCAGGCGATGCGCAAGCTATCCGGGGCTATCAACCAGACCCGTACAGCGGTCGTCTTCACCAACCAGCTCCGCCACAAGATCGGCGTGATGTTCGGCAACCCTGAAACCACCTCTGGCGGCAACGCCCTTAAGTTCTACGCCTCCGTCCGGCTCGATGTACGCCGTATCCAATCCATCAAAGAAGGCGCGGAGATCACCGGCAATCGTGTCCGCGTGCGCGTGGTCAAGAACAAGGTCGCTCCCCCATTCCGCACTGCGGAATTCGACATCATGTATAACGAAGGCATCTCCAAGATTGGCGATGTACTCGACCTGGCCGTGGAAATGGATATCGTGAACAAACGCGGCTCCTGGTATTCCTACGGCGATGTGCGCCTCGGTCAGGGACGTGAAAATTCCAAAGAATTCCTGCGTCAAAACGAAGAACTCGGACAGGAGATCGAAAAAGCCGTGCGCGAACAGGCGCAAGTTACAAACCCCTCTGTTCCCTGGACGGACGTTGATGAAAACGAATATGATGATGACGTCAACGAAGAGTACTTGGAAGACGAAGAATAATTCCAACAGCCCTGAAATATTGGCACAAAAACCGAACCTGCGCCAACCTTTCACAGTATCAAAAAAGGTTGCCTCCGATTTGAGGCAACCTTTTATTTTTTAACATTTTAGGGGGAGTTTACGTTCCTTCCTGCCACGAATTCAGATATTTGATCTGTTCTTCGGTCAGGGTGTCAATTTGGATATCCATCGTCGCGAGCTTCAATCGTGCAATCTCACGGTCGATATCCTCCGGAACGCCATACACCTTCTGCTCCAGCTTTTCAGCATGCTTCACCATGTACTCTGCGCTCAGCGATTGGTTGGCAAAGGACATGTCCATCACGCTGGCGGGATGCCCTTCGGCAGCGGCCAGGTTAATCAGACGACCTTCACCCAGAATATGGATCACACGGCCGTCGGGCAGGTCAAAAGCCTCCACAAAGGGACGGACACGGCGCTTTTCAGTTGCCATCTCCTCCAGCGCAGGGATGTTGATCTCCACGTTGAAATGGCCGGAGTTGGCGACAATCGCGCCGTCTTTCATAATCTCAAAATGGTGCTTATCAACAACGTTGATGTCACCCGTCAGGGTTACAAACAAATCACCGATCGGTGCCGCTTCCAGCATAGGCATTACGCGGAAGCCATCCATGACGGCCTCGAGTGCTTTGAGCGGGTCTACTTCCGTGATGATCACGTTGGCGCCCATCCCTCGGGCACGCATCGCCAGGCCGCGGGCACACCAACCGTAACCGCCAACGACAAAAGTTTTACCAGCCAGCAACATGTTGGTGGCGCGAATAATCCCATCAATCGTAGATTGACCCGTGCCGTAGCGGTTATCAAAGAAATGCTTGGTCATCGCATCGTTCACAGCAACCACCGGGAATTTCAGCTCGCCATCGGCGGCCATCGCCCGCAGGCGAATCACACCGGTGGTGGTCTCTTCAGTTCCGCCGATGACCTCATCCAGCTGGTCGCGGCGGTCCTTGTGCAGCGTGCTCACCAGGTCTGCGCCGTCATCCATCGTCAGGTGCGGTCGGTGGTCGAGGGCTGCGTTTATATGCTTGTAATAAGTCGTATTGTCCTCACCCTTAATGGCGAACACCGGGATCTCGTAATGTGAAACCAGGCAGGCCGCCACATCATCCTGGGTTGAAAGCGGGTTAGAAGCCGTCAGGACGACATCCGCACCGCCAGCCTGCAGCGTTCGCATCAAATTGGCGGTTTCAGTGGTAACGTGCAAACAAGCCGACATGCGAATGCCCTCAAAGGGGCGTTCACGCTCAAAGCGTTCCCGGATGGAACGCAGCACAGGCATTTCACGTTCCGCCCATTCAATCCTTCTGCGGCCGCCTTCGGCCAGGTCTAAATTCTTGATATCATATTTTTCCATTTAATCCTCCAAAAGAAAATAAAATTGCTGCAAGCGCAGCGGTTGCGATCACGCGCCCTGCAGCAGGGCATCCAGCGCCCCACCGTCATCAAATTTTGTTCGGAATCGGGTCACGAAATCTTTCATTAAGTAACATTGGGTCTGGGGACCATCCTCTTCCAGGCAATAGGTCGCAGCGAGCGAACCCATTTTTGCACATAGGATCAGGTCAAAGCCGTTTATGTAGCCCTTTAAGAAACCAGCTCGATAAGCATCGCCCACACCGGTCGGATCCTGAATATTCTCAGGGGGAAACGCGGGCACTTCACCTAGTACCTTGCCGCCCTCAATAACACGAGAACCGTCCTCCCCGAGCGTGATCACGGCAAAATCAACCGCGCTCAGGATCTCCTCAGCGCTCATCCCGCTGTGCTTCTGCAATAACTCAAACTCATATTGATTGGCAAACAGGGCAAGCGATCCCTCAATACCGTTGCGCAGGTCTTCCGCATTCAATCGGACGATCTGTTGGCTTGGGTCAAAGATATAAGGAACGCCCAATTCTTCACACTCAATCGTGTACTGGATCATCGCGTCGGGTGCATTGGGTGAGATCATCACCAGATCTTCCTCTGTGAGATCCAGATCCTTCATTGAAATTTGCCCTGCGTCTGCCATCGCGCCGGCGTAGAAACTGGCGATTTGGGCGTTTGAAAGGTCAGTGTTAACGAAGAAAGAGGCGGTAAATTTATCTTCGATGATCTTCACGCCAGTAGTATCCACGCCCGCATCTTCCAGTATTTTCCGATATTCATCAAAATCCACACCTGCTGTTGCCACCAACCGTGGCTTTTCGCACAGTAACCCCAGCGTATAGGCAATATTAGCAGCCACGCCGCCGGGTTGGCGAACCATTTCATCTACCAAAAAGGACAGACTGATATTATCAAGGTGTTCCGGCAGAATGTGGTCCTTAAAATACCCCGGGAAGGACATCAAATAATCATAGGCGATCGAACCTGTCAGGATAATACTCATAATAAATTCCTTATGCATTCATTGCTGCGTCAAGGTTTTCTTTAAAAGGTGGTCGGATCACGCCCTTCTCGGTGATCCAGCCAGAAAGCAGGCGGTTCGGGGTCACGTCAAAAGCAATATTGCGTGCCGAAGCGGTTTCGGGCGTTACGCGTTGCCCCATCAGCGTGAGGTCCAGCACTTCGGCCTCTTCGCGTTCCTCAATAGGGATCAATTCAC
>JBMCLF010000010.1:0-16816 GCA_048615215.1 Candidatus Brevefilum sp. | reverse complement strand
GACACTATGGGCAAGTTGTTGTTGCTTGACATGTGCTTTCATCGGGTGCGCACCTCTCCTCTAACCTTCTGGTGGTCTTAATGATCGATTTATAGTATACATTGAAGGGTCATTTTTTTCCAGTGTTTTTCAAAAGCTGTGCCCATGCTGATCTCCCTTTGTTGACAGTCCTGTACCCGTGAAGTATCCTTAACGCCGTCCGGGTGGGACCGGCGCGGCGGAGCCCTGCGAACCCCGTCAGGTCCGAGAGGAAGCAGCGGTAAGGAGGTATCTCCGGGTGCCGTCGGGAATCCTGCCCGGGCACTTTTTTTATGGTCGATGATTGTCCGATGCTTGATTTAATGATATAAAACGAAGTATGAGCAAACCCACACCACCAATTTGCAGTTACGAAGGATCCGACTACCAGCAGCATTTCTGGGATGAGGGCGGCCGCGCCTATGAGGACAGCGTGGAGGCGAAAGCCTTGAAGCGGTTGCTCCCCAAAGAAGGGGAGTTCTTACTTGAACTCGGTGCAGGGGCCGGACGTAACACACCGCGCTACCAGAATTTCGAGCGGGTGGCATTGTTGGATTATTCCCGGACGCAGTTGGAACAGGCACGTGAGCGATTGGGGGAATCTGAGCGTTATTTATTTGTTGCTGCGGACATTTACGATCTGCCGTTTGTTGACGGGCTGTTTGATGGCGCTACGATGATCCGCACTTTGCATCACTTGTCCGACCCGCAACTTGCGCTGGATCAGATATCCAGGGTGATCAGCCCCGAGGGGATCTTTATCCTGGAATTTGCCAATAAGCGCAATCTCAAGGCCATGTTGCGTTATTTTTTTGGAAAGCAATCCTGGAGTCCTTATTCCCATGAACCGGTTGAATTTGCTGAACTGAACTTTGACTTTCACCCGAAAGCGGTCAGAGACTATCTTCGCCAGGCAGGCTTTGATATTGAGAGGCAGCTCACGGTTTCACATTTCAGGGTGGAAGCGCTAAAACGCAATGTTCCCACACGAGTTCTGGCGGGTTTGGACGGACTTTTCCAGTGGACGGGAGGATTCCTGCAGGTTAGCCCCAGTGTTTTTACACGCTGCCGGGCGCAGGAATGCAAACAGCAGGCTGAAGGCGGGGTATTATTCCAGTGTCCTATCTGTGGGACGTCCCTGGATGGGCGTGAGCAGGACCTGCACTGTGAAGACTGCGGACGTGTTTGGGAATACCGTGATGGCATCTACGATTTTCGGAAGAATCCACCGGAATTAAATTGACAAATACAATGAAGCGCTTCCTGTCAATTAAAATTCATTGAGTAAAACATCCTGTCAATCATATGACCGATCGGTCACATGGGGTATTCCAGGAAATAATCCTGAATAATATTAATAAATCTAAAATTTATTAATTGAATACTTTTCGTCAGGGATGATTGTTCCAGATATTTAATACAATATCCGCATAACGGTAGCCCATATCCATTGGCCCGTATTTAAAGAGGGCTTCACGGTAAGAGCCATGTTTGGCATACAGGTCGGCCAGCATTTTGCTGCCGTAAGCGATATTAAAGGCGGGATCTTTTAGTTCTTCAATTGTGGGGCGGGAGGCAAAACATGGACCGTTGATGCACATAAACTCTGCTGATTTTCCGTCCCTGGGCATGACCTGCATTAATCCGACAGCACCGCTGCTGGAGAGCACATCCGCATCGCCGCCGCTCTCCTGCATCATGACCGAAGCAATAAACGCTGCTGGCAGGCCCGTGTCCTGCGATGCGGCCTCAATCAGGGGACACCATTGTTGGATGGTTTGCGGAAATTTGGCAGAAATTGAACAGGCGTTTATTGCATTGTCGTTGTTCACTTCTCTGGAGAAGGTTTTGCCCTGTTCGTCTGATTCAGTCTCTTTTGCGATCGCCGTCAGGGTGGGGGCAACAATCTCCTGGGAGGGCATTTTAGCAGCCGCCACCGTACCGACCCAGATCACAATCAAACAGCCGATGAAAACCGCCGGAACAACAATGATTCTTCGCATCAAACACCTGCCCGCTTATAATAGAATATGCGTTCTAATTTATTAGGTATAGTATAGCACAATAGTTCTAAATTACAAGCGTTATCAGACTTATGCTGGATTTTTAAGGTTCTGGAGGTTTTTCTTTTGCAGGTAAGATATTTAGGGGTATCTCCCTATGGATTTCCCATACATCGAGGTTCCAAGCATCATTCCGGGGATGAAGTTCTAAAGCCTGCAATGCTCAATCGACGGGTTCCAGGTCAAATGGCACACCAGCTTCCTCACCCGCTATTTCCAGAGATTGGACAACCTCCGCCATCAATGGAATGCCTTCTTTCAAATACTTTTCCGAACGTTCAAACTCTTTTTCTCCATGGATGAAAATTCGGTCCTGGCCGGGAAGTTTGGGCGAATTTTTGAGGGATCGAATATAGGAGTCCATATCGGCTTTGAACCGGGCTACGGATCTGAAGTTTTCAATCTTAATGGCAGCAAAGAAATGGCCAACATCTGCCTGATCTGGATTGGCGAGGTTGCCCACGTCATTGCCGAAGGCTGCGCCAGCCAGCACGCCAGAGAGCAAATCCACCAGCAGCGACAGTCCATAGCCTTTATAGCCCCGTAATTCAGCTGGTCCACCGAGGGGTAATAACGCGCCGCCCTGGATGACCTCCGATGGATCGGAGGTTAGCGCTCCCTCTTCGTTAATGCCCCAGCCTTTGGGAATTTGCTGGCCGGCTTTTTCATACACGGTAACACGTCCTATGGGCACAATGGAGGTGGCCATATCCAAAACATATGGGCGTTCTTCTCCAGCGGGTATGGCCACGGCGATCGGATTGGTGCCGATCACAGGTCGCAAGCCATAGGTTGGGGCGACGAGGGGGTGTGAATTGGTCAGGCTGATACCGATCATATCCTCTGGCAGAGCCATCATGGCGTAGTAGCCGGCGATACCATAGTGGTTGCTGTTGCGCACCGTCGTTATTGCCAGGCCGGCCTCATCCGCTTTTTCTACGCACCGGGACATGGCATGGTAAGCGATGACCTGTCCCAGTCCATTTCCACCATCCAGGGCGAGGGTTGCCGGGCTTTCCTGTAGAACTTTAAGGGGGGATTGTTTGTCAATCAGACTTTTTCGAATGCGGTTTCCATAGTAACTGTGAAGGCGAATTACCCCATGCGAGTTGATACCACGCAAGTCAGCGGATACCAGCACGTCGGCGGCAATCCGGGCATCAATCTCAGGGATCTCATAAGCCTTGAAAAACTTCACTACATACTCTTTTAGAGCCTCTGCAGGATAATGACGGGTCTTCAGCATCACTTTTTCTCCAATCAGATTGCATTTTGATCAATTATAATCGAAGGCAATGAATTTCTTAACTGGCAGGTGAAATCTGACGATGGAAGCAGGGGGGCTTACAGACCCATGCCTGCGTGCTATAATTACGTGCATAATAGAGGAGAAGAACCTATGAAAACCAAGATCATCGCGCATCGCGGTGCGAGTGCCCAGGCGCCTGAAAATACAATGTCCGCCTTTCAGCTGGCGCTGGACCTCCAGGCGGATGGCATCGAACTGGATGTAATGCTGACAGCGGATCAGCAAGTGGTCGTGATCCACGATGATACTGTGGACCGCACCACAAACGGCACCGGACAGGTCGCAGACATGACTTTGGAAGAGATTAGGCAGCTGGACGCAGGCGAGGGTGAAAAAATACCCACGCTTTCGGAAGTGCTGGATCGTTTTGGGGGTAAATGCCTTATTAATATCGAGCTTAAAAATTACACCTCAATTTTTAACCGCCTGCCTGTTGAAGTATCAAATTTGTTAAAATCCCATAATCTCGTGGAAGATATTCTCGTTTCTTCCTTTAACCCGTTTAATCTTCCTCGTGTTCGCCGCCGAATCCCTGACATCAGCCTGGGATTGATCACACAACCACAGCAGGCCAAACGGTGGATCTGGCGTTTTTTTGAATATGATGCGCTCCATCCCCATTTCGACGACGTGGATGCCATTATCGTTTCTGCGCTTCACGCACGTAATCGCGAGGTAAATGTCTGGACAGTTGACGACCCGGAAGAAATAAATCGCGTGGTGAATTTAGACGTGGATGGGATCATCACCAACGATCCAAAATTGGCGCGGGAGGTATTGGCGAAATAATGTCGGGGTTAGTTAAAATGCTCTGGCGTGTTCTGCTGCTATTCGGAATCTTGATTGGTCCTTTGGCCAACCAGCCCGGGTATGTCGCCGCGCAATCCAGCTCTGAAGCACTCCTCCAGGAAATGAGCGCTGAAGAAAAAATCGGTCAATTATTCTTGGTGAGCTTTCGGGGTTCGGAAATCACAGAAGATTCCCGAATTGTTGACTTAATTGCCGATCGCCATATTGGCGGTGTGGTCCTCCTGGCTGAAAATAATAACTTTACATCATCGGAAACGGTTTTGAATGCTCGAGAAATGATTCTGGACCTGCAGCAACTGGAATGGAATGTCTCTGCCGATGTTTCACGAGCAGCGGGCGATGATGGCTCGGCCGCTTATGTGCCTTTGTTGATCGGCCTTAAACAGATCGGTAATGGTTATCCTGGCGATCAGATCCTGACGGGGTTGACGCAGCTGCCATCTCAAATGTCGATTGGTGCGACATGGGACACAAATATGGCGGAACAGGTTGGTGAAGTATTGGGACAAGAATTAAGCTCTCTCGGTGTGAACCTGCTTCTGGGTCCCAACCTGGATGTTATTGAGACGACAAATATCGAGGCGGCCAGTTCTTTGGGTGTGAATACCTATGGCGGAGATCCGTTTTGGGTGGGTGAGATGGGCAAATCTTTCATCAGCGGTGTACATGTCGGTAGCGGAAACCGGATGATAGTTATCTCCCAGAATTTCCCCGGCACGGGTAATTCTGATCGGTCGCCTGAGATGGAGGTTGCCACCGTACGAAAATCTCTTGAACAGCTTAAACAGATAGAACTGGCGCCGTATTTCACAGTGACCGAACCCCCGGTTGGTGATCCGGGGCGGGTGGATGGTGTCATGGTCTCACATATCCGCTATCAGGGGTTTCAGGGGAACATCCGAGCAACAACCCGTCCGATCAGTTTTGATTCAAGCGCATTCTCCCAGATCATGTCCCTGCCCCAGTTTGCTTCCTGGCGGGAAGAGGGAGGGTTGGTAATCAGTGACAATCTGGGCAGCAACTCCGTTCGCCGGTTTTTTGACCCGAATGAGACCAATTTTGATGCCCTCCAGGTAGCCCGAAGCGCATTTCTTGCAGGTAATGATATGCTCTACGTCGATGATCTGATTTCCTCTGGCGATCCGGATGCATACACCACCTTAACTTCAATTTTGAATTTCTTTGTACAAAAATATCAAGAAGACTCGGCTTTTGCTAAACGCGTTGACTCATCCGTATTACGTATATTAAATGCGAAAAGAAGACTCTATGGAGACTTTTCTCTCGCGACTGTGCTTCAGTCCGGACCGGAAACCGCGGCGTTGGGAGATGCTCAGGAGAGCATCTTTGACGTCGCCCAGGCCGCAGCGACTTTGATCGACCCTTCGCCGGATGAGATTGATACAGTTTTCCCCTCACCCCCCTTGTGGTATGAAGACATTGTGATCTTCTCGGACGTCCGGTCAGATTTTCAATGCAACAATTGCCCACCCATCAATTCTCTAAGCACCAGGGATCTGGAAAGGTCATTGGTGGATCTTTATGGATCTCAAATCGGGGGGCAGATTCTCGAAGGAAATATCAGTTCCTATACATTCGCCCAATTAGTGGGGTTTTTGGACAACATCGAAAACGATTCTACTGAATTTATGCCTGCGAACTTGCGGGCAGCGGATTGGGTTATCTTTAACACCCTGGATATCGATCCACAGCATCCCGAATCCAACGCTCTTCAAAGAGTCTTGACCGAGCGACCGGATTTGCTCGCAGGAAAAAGCGTAATCGTTTTTGCCCTCGACTCACCGACCTACCTGGATGCCACCAATATTTCTAAAGTTACTGCCTATTATGCACTGTATAGCAAAGCTCCGGCATTTCTGGATGTCGCGGCACGTGTCCTGATGAAAGAGTTGACGCCAACAGGAGCTTTGCCTGTTTCGCTGAACGCCGTTGGCTATGATTTGATCACCATCACTTCCCCTGACCCAGCCCAGGTGATCCCGCTGAATCTGGTGCTCCCCGAAGAAGCGCCAGAAGCAACACCTGAAGCAACACCGGAAGAAACGCCTGCCATGACTCAAACGCCTGAGCCAATCGCAATGCCGAGTTATAATATCGGCGACACTATTACCGTTCGCACAGGCGTGATTCGAGATCATAACGGTAATATGGTCCCGGACGACACTCCTGTCCGCTTTAATTTCCGAATTTCAGGTGAACCAGGTGTTACCCAGCAGTTTGAGACAACCACAACAGGCGGTGTCGCTTATTTCACTTATCGCGTTGAGGCTGCCGGGGGGCTTGAGATCAGTGCGACCAGCGAACCCGCCAGCCAATCTGAAATCCTGCAAATTAATATTTCCACTGACGGCAGCACCTCTGTGACCGCCTTCACGCCAACGCCGATGATTTCGCCAACAGCCACGATAACGCCTTCTATAACACCCTCCCAGCAGCCCTCACCAACCAGCACGCCAACACCTGATGCCAAGTCATACCCAACAATCGGGGATTGGGCCCTGGCCTTACTGGTGATGGGTGGCGGTGGAGGGATAGCTTTTTTGATTGGCTTTGTCTGGTGGGGTTCCCCGCGCTGGGGGCTTCGTTCTTCGCTCTGCGCTTTTATCGGCGCGCTCCTGGCTTATTCTTACCTGAATATTGGGCTTGAGGGCACACGATTTTGGATGGCGCAATCAGGGACAATATTTGTTGTTGAGATGGTCTTTGTGGGCCTGTTAATTGGCTGGATAGTGTGCTTGATCTGGTGGATGCGGACCGCGGGACGTTACCCAAAGCGTTTTAAGAAATAACCAAACTGATGTCCAAGTGGGTAACCTAAAGAAACTAAAGGGAAATTAAAAGTTTCGTAACAATGTCAGCAGCAGGCTGACCAACACCATTCCGCCTGCAAGAAATAACAGCAGACGCTCCGGCGAACCAATTGTTTTGAGAGGAGTCCGGTCCCTGTGGTAAGGTTTTGTGACAGGCGCATCTTCAACGAATAACGCCTTGATGAAAGCTTCGATATTCTCAGGGCGGTCTTCAGGGTGAAGCTGCAAAGCCCAATGAACAGCCTTTTCCGTGCGCACGCTGACCGATGGGTTGATCTCCCGGATGCGCGTCAGGCTTCCGGGATTGAGAAAACGGTCACGAACGTTCAGGGGAGGTTCGTTGGTCAGAAGGTGGTAGAGCGTCCCAGCGAAGGCATAGATATCACTGCGAGCATCAGTATGTCCGGAATCGCCGCCATATTGCTCAAGAGGTGTGTAAAGCGCAGTTCCCTGACCCTGTAAAACTGTGATGGTGATCTCGCCAGGCGCAAGGAGCTTCACCAGGCCGAAATCCACCAGCTTGACCAGACCGTTGGGTGTCAGTTTCAGGTTGCTGGGCTTAATGTCCCGGTGCAAGATGGGATGTTCCTGGTGATGAAGGTAGTTGAGGGCGCTGGCTAACTGGCTGGCCCAATCCAGTACTTTCTCTTCGGGGATAAACGTGCCTTGCTGGCGGGCTTCCATCATCAATTGGCGCAGGTCTTTGCCAGGCACATAATCCATAACGAGATAATCCCGTGCTTCAATGGAGAAGAAATCCGAGACCTTCGGTAAGTTGGGGTGATCAAGACGAGCCAAAATGGTGGCCTCACGCTGAAATTGGTTGCGGGCTTCTGTTAACATCTCCTCTGGTAAGGCGCGATCATATTCCACCTCTTTAACAGCGCAGAGGCGGCCTTCCAGGCGTAAATCTCCAGCCAGGTAAATACTCCCCATGCCTCCCTGACCAATGATTTTTTCGACCTGATACCGATTTCGCAGAACCGTACCAGTCTTGATTGGGACTGGCATTGTATCAAACCTCAAACTAATTCTTTCCAGCCCAAATTTTCGGGCTTTCGATTAAATGACGGTCTAATTTTCGGCGTTTGACCGTTTACCATCTTCTCCGGCTTCCTTCTTCATGGTTAAAGAATACCGGCAGAATTGCATTTCACGTTTATTTTACCAGAGGAGTCCCTGACTGGTAAATCCACAATTTCAAGACATCTATCCTGACTCCTATTGAGGACGATAATCAAGGTAAAATCAGCCTATGCAAACTTTTGTTGAAGTGGCCATCAACCTTTCGCAAATCTCTGATTCCTTTCATTATCATCTGCCGCCGGAAATTGTTGATGTAGTCGAACCGGGATCGCTGGTCATTGTCCCCTTTGGCGCACAGCGGGTTCAGGGCGTCGTACTACGTTTTATTGATACCCCTGAAGGTTCGGAAACGCGGCCGGTCGAGGAAATTGTTGATGAAAAACCCGCTCTCACGCCCACTCAAATCGAACTTGCCCAATGGCTTTCCGAGGAGACCCTCTCTCCATTAGGCGCATGTATTAATCTGATGCTCCCCACCGGTCTCAGCCGGCTGACAGATACCATGGTCAGGTTGAATAGGGAGCGAGAAATTGATGAATCAACCCTGTCCCCGCTGGAAAAACGGATCGTCCACCTGCTGCAATCCGAGGGTGACTTGCGGGCGAGGCAAATTGATGCCAGGATCCGCCATGTGGATTGGCGGGAGACCCTCAATAAATTGGACCGCGCTGACATCCTCAGAACCCGTGCTGTTCTGCCCGAACCGACTGTCCACCCGAAAATGGTTTCGAAGGTGTTCCTGAACATGCCGCCTGAAAAAATCATTCACTTAGAAACAACTCTCAGCGATGACGATCAGGTTCATGAACGTCGGCGAAGTATTTTAAATCTCATAGCCGAGAAGTCTGTTCCCTTGAAGCGCTCCCAGATTATTAAGGAGACAGGCGGTAATTACGGTGATATTAAATCTCTCGAGAAAGCCGGTTTAATTGAGATCAGAGAGATGCAGGTTATCCGGGATCCACTGGAGGATGTGACCTTTGTGCCGACAGCTCCACTGAAATTCACCCGGGATCAGGAAAAAGCCTGGCAGCAAATCGTCACTGTGCTAAGAAAGGTCGACGATGACGATGAACCGCCCGCGCCAATTCTCCTGCACGGCGTGACGGGCTCGGGTAAGACAGAACTGTACTTGCAGGCAGTAGCTGAAACTTTGTCAAAGGGCCGAACTGCATTCATACTTGTCCCTGAAATTTCAATCACGCCCCAAACCGTTAAACGATTTCTATCGCGCTTTCCTGGACAGGTGGGTGTGGTTCATTCCCAGCTTTCAGCGGGTGAGCGCTACGATACCTGGCGCAGGATCCGCAATGGTGAATTGCCGGTGGTGGTTGGACCGCGCAGCGCCCTGTTCATGCCTCAGGAAAATCTGGGTCTGATTGTGGTTGACGAATGCCATCATGACTCCTACGACCAGCAGGAAGGGCTGCCAATTTACAACGGTGTGCCAACAGCCATCACATTGGCGCGTCTGTCCGGGGCTGTAACAATTTTAGGATCGGCAACTCCACGCGTTACCCAATACCATGAAGCCGTTCATGGCCGCTGGAAATACATTGAATTGCCTCGCCGGATCCTGGCGCATCGCGAAACTATTGCCCATCATGCCCATAGGCTGGGGATCGAACTGCCTTTGGCGCAGGGAGAGGAGCAGGCGGCGGATTTGGGCCTCCCGGAGGTGTCAATTGTGGATATGCGCCAGGAATTGCAATCTGGCAACCGGAGCATTTTCAGCTGCGCATTGCAGAACGCGCTCGAGCGGGTACTGGAAACAAATCAGCAGGCGATTCTATTTTTAAACCGGCGCGGAACAGCGACCTATGTATTCTGCCGGGAATGTGGGAATGTGGTCAAATGCCCGCGGGACGATAAACCTCTTACCTTTCACCATCGGCCGGCTCGCTTACTGTGTCACACCTGCGGTTATCAAAGGAAGGTCCCCAAAACCTGTCCTGTATGTGGAGGGCGCCAAATCCGGCAGCTGGGTACCGGCACCGAGAAAGTTGAGCAAATGGTTCACGATCGTTTCCCCTCCGCCAGGACCTTGCGCTGGGATGCGGAGACCACCAGCAAGAAAGGTGCCCATGAACGTATCTTGGCGCAATTCAGTGACCACAAGGCGGATATCCTGATTGGCACCCAAATGCTGGCAAAGGGACTTGATTTACCCCTTGTGACGTTTGTGGGTGTGGTCTTGGCAGAAGTTGGCCTGAACCTTCCGGATTTCAGGGCGACAGAGCGCACGTTTCAGCTGCTGACACAGGTGGCCGGACGCGCCGGTCGCAGTCCCCTGGGTGGAAGGGTGATCTTTCAGACTTATGATCCAGAAAATTATGCCATTCAGAATGCGGCCCAGCATGATTACAAGGGCTTTTATGAAAAGGAAATTGCCTATCGGCGTGATTTGAAATACCCGCCTTTCTCGCGCCTCGTACGGCTTGAATACCGCCACTACGATTCTCACAAGGCAGAGGAAGCCGCCCGTTCTCTGGCTGACCGCCTGGAGGAGTGGGTCGAAAAGCAAGACCGGCGGGTTGAGATTCTGGGGCCTGTCCCTTGTTTCTTCTCTAAATTGTCAGGACGCTATCGCTGGCAAATCGTTCTACGCGGCCCAGATCCTGCACAGCTTTTACACAACCAGTCCCTGCCGGACTGGATTGTGGAGGTTGACCCAACCAGTTTACTCTAATATGCATTTAAGTTTAGGATTCTAAGCAGCCAGAATTACAACCTGACGTTATAATTGAAAAAATTATTATTACAAAATAGGACCCAATTCGTGCAAAGGTTAAGCAACGCTTTTCGCTTCATTGCTCTAAATTTCCGAATGGCTGTAGATCAAGAAAGCCTCCAGAAACCATGGATGTATTTAAGCATTGGTGGTATGTTGATCACAATTTTCTGGTTAGCGCTTGTGGGATTATTAATGCTCGCCCTTCCCTCCGGGCCGTTGCTGTGGATTTTAATCGGTGTGATCGCCCTGCTTAACCTGTTGTGTCTGCTCGTATGGGGGGAGATCACAGCTTTGCTTACCGCTAAAATTTTTGCTGGCCTGATCCAGAATGATGAGGAGCAGGTTCATGCCGATCCGCCAGGCTTTGTTTTCAAAACTAATTGGATGGACATTCTTGTATATGTCCTCTCCTTGCCTGGCCTGAGCCTTTTTCTTTGGGTTCAGGCTGTGTTTTCCGGAATGTCCCGCCCTGATCATGACTGGGTTAGTGCACACCCTTTGATACCTCCTATGATTGCTTTACAAGACTTTGAAATACGTGAAGCGGTTAGCCGGGTTAAGGAAATTCACATGAAGAACTTGTTGAGATTCCAGCCAGGCTACCTGCCGGTGGGATGGGTCACCCGTATCGTCCAGTGGGCATTGATTGTTCTTGGCGCTGCTGGCGGGGTATTAATCGCCGCGTGGATTGCGGATCCCCTATCTTCAAACTCCTTGAGGGCATTTTTGGCCGCAGGCTCGGGGTTGCTTGTGGCAGGGATCTTGTCTATGGTGGGGATTGCCTTCAGTACTTTTTTTCGTACCTGTTACCATACGGCCCTGTATGTCTGGGCGTTGGATGTAAAGGCTACACAAGAGGGGGCCGATGAAATAATGGCTTCTCCGCCAGAAATTTTAAGTCAGGCGTTGAGCAAGAAGCCAAAGCGCAAGAAAGAAGGAAGCGATGCAACAGAGGCGTGAAGCACTTACCTGGAAGGATGTTGATCAATTGATTGATCACTTGCTGCCCCAATTTGATTTCACTTTTGATGGAATGATCATGGTTTCCAAGGGCGGAATTGTCCCGGGTGGTCTGCTGGCGGAAGCGATGGACATTCAAAAATTACTCATTGCCTCAGTGGATTTTCCCTCAGAACTGGAAGAAATGGAACGGCCGCGGCTGCTGGCCTGGCCAAATTTCTTGATGTTTCCAGAGGATGAACTGCTCAACGGTGAACGCATCCTGATCATGGATGATGTTTGGGGCTCGGGAAGGACGATCACATCTGTGAAGAACCGGGTTTCGGCCGCTGGTGGATTTCCCTACACCTGTGTTTTACATTTCAATCCTTATCGCAATTTGTTTGGGACCAACCGTCCGGATTATTTCGCTGCTGTGACCGATGCTTTCATAATTTATCCCTGGGAGGTGGATCGGGACATAAAGGGGTCTTTTCTACACGATTTGTGAGGCATAAAGTTTCTCGCTTCCATGACATCAAGACGACAGAACCTTTAGAAATTCTGAAAACCATCCAGGACAGGAGATTGATTTGAAACACAAATTTCAGATTGGTAATTATCGCCCAATTTATCTTTGGGGGGGACCAGGCACGATCAGGATGAACAAGATCAAGTTTATGGATTACCCTGTGGATGAAGATGCCCATCGTGAAGCACACACAAGCCAAGCGGCTGATCGTGTCGTCAACACCCTTTATGCAAACTGGATTCACCTGATGTATGATTGGGGATTTCCGCCGGAGATTGAGGAAGAAGATTGGGAGGATTTCCGCCTGGCTGCCGAAGCCTACCATGAGGCTGGCACACCAGTGTTTGCCTACATTCAGTCATCCAACTGTGTTTTTGAAGGCAGTTTTGTGGAAAAGGACTGGTATGCCCGCAACCCGAAAGGGCGTAAGATTTATTATTATTCCGGGCGTTACATGGTGGATTGGACTCATCCCGAATGGGTCGCACACCTCAAAGACCTGATCAAGGGCGCCATCGAGCGGGGGGCGGATGGGATCTTTTTCGATAATATGTGGTATGGGGAACAGCCCAACGCGCTGATGGGCGCCTGGCTGGGGGGCGCGGGTTGCTATTGCGAACGTTGCCAGACGCTTTACCATCAGGAGACCGGGCGCAGGCTGCCGGAAAAGGTGCTTCCGGACCTGGCGGATGTGGCGGACTATCTCCGCTGGCGCGCCCGGATGGTGACCGCCACCATCAAAGAACTTTCAGATTATGCACGAGAATTGAAACCTGGCTGCCCGATCAGCGCCAATGATTTCGACGTCACCATGCGCAACAGCTACCTGATCTATGGATTGGATGTGGAAGCCCTTTCTGACATTCAGGACGTGATCATGGTTGAAAATTTTGCCCTGCCCCGCTGGGACCGCCAGCCAAAGAAAAATCTATCTAATAACGCCCTGACCATCCGTAACACGCGGGAATTTGTCCGCGACCGGGCACATTTAAGTGTGCTCTCCTATGATGTTGGAATCGGGTTTGACCCGGTCTACCCGCCACGCCGTCACCAGCAGGGGATTGGTGAGGCGGCAGCCTGCGGCGCAAGTATGACGATCAAAGGCACGGAATACAACGACGGAGAACGAATGACCCTCCTGATTGACCCGGCTTATCAGGCCCAGCAAGAAGCGATCGGTCATTATAATCGCTGGCTGGAGGATCACCAGGAGCTGTTCCTTGAAAGGAATAACCTGTCGCCAGTGGGTTTGCTGCATCCTGAAGAAGACCTCTGGCGGCATTGGATGTCTCTGGCTCCGATCTATTACGGCGCCAGCCAGGCCTTGACTGTAGCGGGTATCCCCTGGCGCGTTGTCCGCAAGGACGATGACGTGCAGGCGTTGTCTGTGTTATTAACCTTCACTCCATATGACCGGGATTACCAATTCCCTGGAGCCGAATACCAGCACGTGCATGTCCCGGCAATTCCCGGCTGGGCCTGGCGCAAAGTAAGCGCGGTCGCCAGTGGAGGGATGTGGCACGACCTTGTGGAAAGCCTGGGGTTATTCCTCTTACGTTCTTATCATGGCACCAAACTGGCTCGCGAGATCATGGACCGATTGAATATGGTGAAACTTGTCAATAAGAAAACGCTCTTTGACCTGCCTTCACGTGACCTCACCGATGCTTTGCTGGAGATCATGCCCGCCAATATCTCTCCCAGGGTAACGGCCGGAGACCCGGTCCTGATCGAATATTGGGATCAGGACGGCAAGGAGCAACTGCACTTGATGAATTACGGGATGGACAAGCAAGAGATTTCGGTGCAATTCACACACCCGGTCAGGGCTGAGGTGATCTCCCCTGATTTTGTGCAGAAGCAAACTCTGCATGGAGAGGTGCTCACCTTTGATTTGGATATCTACAGCATTTTGCTGATAGACTGAAACCTTTAATGCTGGCCGTGTTAATCATCATGATTGCCTGAAAAGCCAACATATATTTGCAATGGAGATCCTGAAATGAAGAGAGACATTCGCTGGCACGACTACATCTCGATCAATATCTTTTACTTTGGTCTCACAGCCCGTTCGCAGACCCTCACACCGCTTGTGCTGCCCTTGTTGGTGCAGTTTTTCATGGGCGATGAGATCAAAGGCGCCGCCTATGGCAACATGCGCTTATGGGCGTTGATGATCGCGGTGCTGGTTCAGGGGCTGGTGGGCATCCTCTCGGACCGTTCCACCTCTCGCTTTGGTAGGCGGCGGCCGTTTATCTTGCTTGGTGGTGTGACCGAAGTTTTAGTGTTCATCGGAATCGGCGTGATCGCCGCTACCCTTGATGGCATAACCGGATACTGGGTGTTGTTTGGGACTTATATTCTGTCCATGTTATCCTCCAATACCGGCCATGCTGCTGTCCAGGGGCTGATCCCGGATATCGTCCCCGAGTCAAAACACGGCATATTTTCAGGTGTGAAGGCCTTCTTTGAACTGCCGGCACCCTTGATCTTTGTGTCTTTTGTGATCACCAAAATGGTGGAAAATGGAAATTTATGGGGCGCCTTGCTCGTGCTGAGCGCGGTGGTGCTGGTAAGTACCCTGCTGGCGATGTTCGCCCCTGAAAAACCCATCAAGGAACCCCCTTACGAAATGGATTGGGAGCCAATCCTGCGGTTAATGGCGATGACGGCCATTTTCACCGTGGTAATCCTCGGTTCAGGCGCACTCGTCAATTACGTCAATTCCCTGACAGAAGTGCTTCCTGCCACCACCGGTGTCATCGTCACCGGTGCTGTGGGGGTTTTGGGCATGGTCATAGCGGTGGTCCTGGGCATATGGACAAGCGTGCGGGTGAGCATTAGCCGTAAGGCTCCCGGAGACCGCCAATCCTTCACCTGGTGGGTGGTCAACCGGCTCGCATTTTTAGTGGGATCGACCAACCTGGCAAGTTTTGTCCTGTATTTCCTGCAGGAACGCTTTACCGATCTGGAGGGCGCAGAAGCCGCCGGACCGACGGCCATGCTGGTGATGTTTGTGGGTGTGGCGATCTTAATTTCAAGCATTCCGGCGGGCTGGTTGACGGACAAATTGGGCCGCAAACGAGTTTGTGCGTTCAGCGGCGTCCTGGCGATGATTGGGACCATCGTGGTGACCACTTCAGCCAATATGACCTTGCTGTATGTCGGGGGCCTGCTGGTAGGTATCGCAATCGGTTTCTTTTATTCAGCAAGTTGGGCTTTGGGGACCACCCTTGTACCCAAGGAGGCCGCTGGGCGCTACCTGGGCATCCAGAACCTGGCAGGCGCAGGCGCTGGCGCAATCGGCGCGTATATCGGCGGGCCGATTGGGGACGGTGTGGGTTTCACGGTTTTGCTGAGCATCTTCGGGTTATTGTTCCTGATCTCCACCCTGGCATTGCTCGGGATCAAGGACGAAACACTTCAGGTCAACCAGAAGGCTGCTGGGTAATCCGACATTACTTCTGCAGAAGAACCAAAAGATAATCCTAAGCTAATGGCTCGTCCAGGCTTCAGGGATTACTGGTCGCAAATTTACTTTTAACCCGCACCTTATATTCAGGATCCAGGATGTCCTCAATCAATTTAAACAGGAAACCCGTTTCGTTCGAAAAAGTAAAGATTCAAGATGCTTTCTGGCTGCTGCGCATGCGCGCCAACCACACGCACGGGCTTGAGGCGGTTTACCAGCAGCTCAAAAAAACCGGCCGGCTGGCCGCTTATGACCTGGACTGGGAGCCGGGAAGCGACTCTCCCCAACCGCATGTCTTCTGGGATTCCGATGTCGCCAAATGGATCGAGGGCGCCTGTTACTGCTTGATCAACCAGCCTGATGCATCATTGCGTGAGAGGGTGGAAGAGGTTGTTGATAAAATTTTGTCCGCCCAGGGGGAGGATGGCTACCTCAATCCGCACTTTTCGGTGGTCGAGCCGGAGCAGCGTTGGGCTAACCTGCGCGACAAACATGAGCTTTATTGTGCCGGCCATCTGATCGAGGCCGCTATTGCCCATCACCGGGCCAGCGGTGACCGGCGTTTCCTGGATGGGATGATGCGCTATGCTGATCTGATTGATCGGGTCTTTGGGCCCAGAGCGCACCAGAAACAGGGTTATCCCGGGCATGAGGAATTGGAGATGGCCCTGGTCAAGCTCTACCGGCATACCGGAAAAAGTAAATTCCTCGAACTGGCAGCATATTTCATTGATGAACGCGGCAGGGTGCCCCATTATTTTGACATAGAAGCCCGGGAGCGGGGCGAAGATCCTGGAGAATACTGGGCAAAATCCCACGCCTATACCCAATCCCACCTGCCTGTGCGGGAACAGAAGCAGGTGGTAGGTCACGCCGTTCGGGCCATGTATCTTTATTCTGGCATGGCGGACCTGGCCGCGGAGATTGGCGACGAGACCCTTTTTGAAACCCTGCGAACGCTCTGGGCGGATCTGACGGGACACAAGCTTTATCTGACCGGCGGGATCGGACCTTCTCGTGAA
>JBMCLF010000009.1:0-17546 GCA_048615215.1 Candidatus Brevefilum sp. | reverse complement strand
TACGGAAGCCCGAGAGTTGATGCTTGCCACCAAGAACCTGCTCAAACCTGCTAGTGGTGAACCAATCATCAGCCCTTCCAAAGACATGGTGCTCGGTGTGTATTACCTGACCATGGAAGTTGATAATGAGCATAAAGGCGACGGTCGTGTGTTCTCTGACATTGATGAAGTCATCATGGCATACAGCCTTGGTCAGATAGATATCCATGCGCATATTAAGCTTCTGACTGAGACTTATTACGACGAAAATAACCAGCGTTTGGATGAACCTGTAAAGCGAATTATTGACACCACCGTTGGACGTGTGATCTTTAACAACGCCCTTTCAGAGCGTATGCGGTTTTATAACGGCGAATTGGATAAAGGGGGGATCAAGGACCTGATTGCGGACAACTATGAGGTGGTTGGGCAAGAGGAAACCTGTCTGGTTGCCGACCGCATTAAAGAGATTGGTTTCAGGTACGCCACCTACTCCGGTACAACCATTGCTGTTGCGGATATCACCGTCCCTCCCTCCAAACAGGAATTTATCCAGCAGGCTCTGGATTCTGTGGATATGATCAACCGTGACTTCCGGCGCGGTCTTTTGACCGAACAGGAACGAGATGAAAAAGTTGTGGAAGTTTGGCAGCAAACCAGCGATAAAGTGGGTGAGGCTGTTGAGGAAACGCTCGATCCTACTGGCGACCTGGCAACCATGGCGACTTGTGGGGCCAGCAAAGGTGGCTTCAATACCATCGCCCAGCTGGCCGGGATGCGTGGTTTAATGGCGGATCCTGCTGGACGCATCATTCCCATGCCTATCCGCTCCAATTTCCGCGAAGGTTTGACTGCGCTGGAATATTTCATCTCAACCCATGGTGCTCGAAAGGGTTTGGCTGACACGGCGCTTCGTACTGCTGATGCAGGCTACCTGACCAGGCGCCTGGTGGATGTGGCGCAGGATATCATCGTGAACGCTGAAGACTGCAGTACCCACAATGGTATTTGGATCCATTCAGATGAGGATATTGCCGGGCAATCCTTGAGCGAAAGAATTTATGGGCGGGTTCTGGCGGAACGCGTTCTTGATCCCAATACGGGCGAAATTGTCTTCGACAGGAACGAGCTGCTGACCCACGAAAGAACCAAGAAGGTAGTCAAGCTTGGTGTGAAAGCGGTTAAAGTCCGCTCACCGCTGACCTGTGAGATGGTTCATGGTATTTGTGCGAATTGTTACGGCGTGGACTTGGGCCGTGGTGACAAGATTAAATTAGGCGCCACCGTAGGAATTATCGCTGCTCAATCTATTGGTGAGCCCGGTACGCAGCTGACGCTCCGTACCTTCCATACGGGTGGTGTTGCCGCTGGCGGTGATATCACAACCGGTTTGCCCCGCGTAGAGGAGTTGTTCGAGGCTCGTAAAGCTCCTAAAGGTGAAGCGATCATCTCGAGAATCTCGGGTACAGCCCATGTGATCTTCTCTGAGAGATATACTGATCAACGCGTCGTACGTGTGGACCAGAGTGAATTGGTGTCAGACGAATATGAGATCCCGGAAGATTGGAAAATTGAAGTCAAGGAAGAGGATGAGGTTGAAAGCGGCGCCACGCTAGCCACGCAAGATGAAGCTATCATCAAAGCGCAGAATAGCGGCCGAGTTCGAATTGAGGACAATAAAGTCATCGTCTCTTATGAAGTAAAAGAATCTGAAGAGTACGACATTCCGACTACCTCACGTCTGATCATTAACGATGGCGACAAGATTGAAGCTGGGCAGCCCATAACAGAAGGTTCGTTGAACCCGCACACAATTTTGCGGATCAACGGGCGCGATGCCTGCCAGCACTATCTGATGAAGGAAATTCAGAAGGTTTACCGCACTCAGGGTCAGAATATTAATGACAAACATTTTGAGGTGATAATCCACAAGATGCTTGGAAAGGTGACCATTATTCGTCCGGGTGATGCAAATTACCTGCCGCAGGATCTGGTCAACCGGTTAGAGATCCGTCGTGTCAATGAAAAGCTTGCAGCAGAGGGCAAGCAACCCGCACGCTATGCGGAAGTGCTGCTAGGGATCACCAAGGCTGCTCTGGAGACTGATTCGTTCCTGTCCGCCTCCTCCTTCCAGCATACGATCAAAGTGCTCTCGGCTGCTGCCGTAGCCTCGAAGTCTGATCCATTGTATGGCTTGAAGGAGAACATCATGATCGGCAAGCTCATCCCTGCAGGCACCGGCTTTGAACCGGGTCAATTTGCGGAAGAAACGCCGGATGAAACATTGACGGAAGTTGATCTTGACGGCCGTGTTCTTGACATCTTTGAAGAAGAGTTGGATGAAGTGGATTTCATCGATGAAGATGAATTTGAAGATCTGGACGAGGACGAGATTGATCTTGAAGATGAAGATGAGGACGAACTCGAGGACCTCGAAGAAGACATCGATGAGGACATGGACGAAATGGATTGATTCCAAAAACTCAATATTAAAAATTAATCCCGAGGGTTCACCTCGGGATTTTTATGTTATAATGAAACAAATGTTCTTTAACTGGTATTCTATAAACCTGTCAGTTACAATCAAGCTAATGGACAGGAGGAGATATTCATGGATTTAGGAACGGTACGACCAATTAACATCAACGATGAAATGCAGCAGTCTTACCTCGATTACGCCATGAGCGTGATCGTTTCGAGGGCGCTGCCTGACGCAAGGGACGGCCTAAAGCCGGTTCAGCGGCGAATCCTTTATGCCATGTATGATATGGGGCTTCGCCCCAACAGCTCGTTTAAAAAGTCTGCCAGGATTGTGGGTGAAGTTTTGGGAAAATATCATCCGCATGGCGATATGGCGGTGTACGATGCTATGGCACGGCTGGCCCAGGATTTTTCGCAGCGATATATGCTGGTGGAAGGACAGGGGAATTTTGGCAGCGTTGACGGTGACCCACCAGCAGCCATGCGTTATACCGAAGCCCGTTTAACTGAAATGTCCATGGATATTATTCAGCAATTGGGTATGGATACAGTTGATTTTGTCGAAAACTTTGACGGCTCGTTAGAAGAACCTGAGGTTCTCCCAGCATCTGTACCAAATATGCTCATCAATGGCGCCTCAGGCATTGCCGTTGCCATGGCTACCAATATCCCTCCGCATAACCTGGGCGAGGTGGTTGATGCGCTGGTGATGATGCTGGAAAATTGGTCGAAACTGGATGACATCAGTGTTGAAGTCCTGATGCAATATATTAAAGGCCCAGATTTTCCGACTGGAGGTTTGATCATCACAGATGACCGTACTGAGACCCTGGCCCAGGCTTACGGCAGTGGGAAGGGGCGGGTTAGGATGCGTGCCCGAGTGCGGTTGGAGGAGATGAACCGCGGACGCCAGCGGATCATCGTAACGGAACTTCCGTATATGACCAATAAATCTTCGCTGATTGAAAAAATTGCTGAGTTTGTGCGCGACGGAAAATTAGATGGCGTGAGCGATCTGCGTGACGAATCAGATCGTCATGGTATGCGAATCGTAATTGAGCTTACCAAATCGGCTGACCCGGATGCGATTTTGAAAACCCTTTATAAACGGACCACCATGCAGGGTACCTTTGGTATTAACATACTTGCTCTTGTCAAAGGCCAGCCGCACAAGCTGAGCCTCAAACAGGCTCTAAAAGTTTTTCTTGATCATCGCCTTGAGGTCGTCAAGCGTCGCAGCGAACATGATCTCAAGAAATCGGAAGAGCGTCTGCATATTTTGGAAGCTTATCTGACCGCACTTGAGAATCTGGATGATGTGATTGAGACTATTCGGCGATCACAGCGTGTGGAAACAGCCCGTAAGAACCTGATGCGTAAATTTAACCTCGATGAGGTGCAGGCACAGGCGATCCTTGACATGCCTTTACGTCGTCTTGCTGCGTTGGAACGCAAGAATATTGAGGATGAATATAAGGAAGTCTCAAAGCGGATCAAAGAGCTGAAGAATCTGTTACGCTCCCCAAAGAAGATGCGGGGTGTGGTCATTGAGGAACTCAAATCCGTACGAGAACGCTACGCTGATCCCAGACGATCTCAAATTATCCAGATGGATGAAGGGGAAACCGCAATCGATCTGGTAACTACTGCCGATGTGATGCCCGAAGAGAAGGTGTGGGTGGCAGTGTCTGCTGATAATCATATTGCCCGGACAAATCAGAATAAATCTTTCAGACAGTGGGGCGTGAACGCACCAAAGATGATCTTGAGGACAACCACACATCAGACGATTTATGTTGTCGCCGAGAACGGCCAGGCCGCTGCACTTTCTGTCCATGCGATTCCTATCGCGGATGAACCGCAAAAAGGCCCCCTCGTTTCCGCAATTGCGCCGCTTGATTCAGACTCACCTCTAAAACTTCTCTTTTCGGCGCCTGCAAACACGCAAGAGGATAATGGATACATCGTGAGTGTTAGCCGCCATGGAATGGTCAAACGCTCCCTGCTCAGCGAACTGCCAGGACCTTCGGCAAACAGCTTCACCCTGGTAAAGATCAACGGAGGTGATGCGCTTTGCTCGGTGGTGTTCACAACGGGTGAGGAAGACGTTCTCCTGATAACTCGGGATGGTATGGGTATTCGTTTCAATGAAGAGGACGCGCGCCCGATGGGCCTGATGGCGGCTGGTGTCAACGGTATCAAACTAAGGGGAGATGATGAGGTGGTTGGGGCTGGAGTCGCTTCACGACGGGGCGAACTATTGATAGTTACCGATCGCGGCAATGCGAAACGCATTAACCCCGAATTATTCCCAACACAGGGGCGTTACGGCTTTGGTGTTATCGCCTGGAAGCTGCCAAAAGGAGAGAAGATCGTTGGCATGATGATCGGTTTGCTGACTCATCATGGTGTACTGCATTTCAAAGACGCGGCCAGCCGATTGGTTCACGTCACCGATGCACCAAGCTGTAAACGAATGCAGTCTGGAGGAAAGATCATTGATGTGAAGAAGGACGATGAGATCCTTGAGATGACAATTCCCATGGACATGGTCGATGTTTTTGATTAATTGGATTAAATTATGCGTGATCAATCTCTTTGATGAATGCGTAATGGTAAAGGATTTTACCTTCTTTTACGCCTAGGGTATCACGGCCTTCAACACCGCTGCCATTTGAACGGGTTCCCTCCCAGCGAAAACTGAACACACTCCCGCTCTTTGATTGTTCGACCAGGCTGAATTTTCCACTTTCATAGTTTTCTAATTCAGAAGCAATCCACCCCTGGATTGCTTCCCTGCCTTGCAGGGCAGTTTCAATCCGAATCAGTACTGAACTCTTGATATACATGTTCACAAGCGTTTCAAGGTCTTTTTTATTGAGCGCTTCTATATAACGCTCGGGAAGGGTATTCACCTGCGGTGGTGTTGTGTAAACAGAATCCCGCACAAGATTCCAAAATTGTGGCACATCACGCCGGCAGCCTTCCCAATACCAGAAATTGACCGCTGGGAGGTTCAGCTTCTTGGCGGTCTGGATAAAATCGTGGATTTCGTGGTCATAGGGGACCCAGCCGTGTTCTTTGTAGGTCGGGCCGGTAGGGATGATCGGCCGGAAAGGGCGCATCTGCTTGAATTCGTTCACACTGCGCTTTAATTGTTCGCCAGCATTATTGTGGGACTTAATCCAGTAAACCTGGGGCATGTTGTAGTCACAACGGTCAAGAAAATTCACCCAGGGAAACTGCCTGTGATAAGAGGGATAACGATATGAACTTAATGCCAGAGGCATGCTTCCAAGATTCATTCGCAGAATGTTCATGTATCGGCTCGCTGCCGGCCCTTTGCCTGGGTCTTGGTATTGCTTTTCAGCATTCACCACGAAACCGTTGAGGCCCAAATCACGGATGCGGGATACGGCGATCTCTGCTTCCTGATCGGGATAATCACCATAAACATACTGCCAGCCCCAAACCGCAATATTTCTGGCTTGCAGTTTGTGCACCAGAGGCCGGACATAATCGTAGCCGTGGTCGAGGTCGATGTTGTAAGGAAAAGCGCCATCTGCCACTTTCACCAGCACATGCGAAAGGTTTGATTCGTGCGCCAGAGCAGCGATTCGGTCCGGATCTCCATTCTCGCAACGCCGGACCTGCCAGATATAATAGCCTTTTCCTGTGAGGGTCATATTTCACATCCTTAATTTCGGTCTTTTGGCGGTGTTCCCGCCAGATCAAGGTCTTCAGCAATGGAATCCATGGCGTTGATTATATTTGTTACATGCTCCCAAAGGTCAATGCCCAATTCAGCAGCACCCTGTTCCATTTCTTCTCGATTAGCACCGGAGGCAAAAGATTTGTCCTTCCACTTTTTTTTGACCGATTTTGTTTTTAAGTCATAAAGCGCTCGAGACGGGCGGACAAGTGCCACGGCTGTGATCAACCCGGTGATTTCATCACATGCGAACAAGGCCTTTTCCATTAAGGTTAGGCGGGGGATTTCAGTATGGTTGGCATGACTGAGAACGGCCCGGATAATCTCCTCCGGTACGCCGTGCTCACGCAAAATGGGCTCTCCCGCCATCGGGTGCTCTTCTGCTGTCGGGTGGATCTCCCAGTCAAAATCGTGCAATAATCCTGCCACACCCCATTTTTCTTCGTCTTCGCCGAATTTTCTGGCATAAAATCGCATGGCGGCTTCGACAGCCAGCATGTGTTTTATCAGGTTTGGGCTTTCCACATATTGTTTGACAATGGCCAGGGCTTCTTCTCTGTTCATAGGTTACACTCCTAATTGCAACTTTAGTGCCAGTTAATATTAGATTATTTTGCTAAATTTTGGTTATTCAGGGAAAATTGGTTCGGGTTCACCAAGGACCAGTTCGGGTTGTGTTATATAAACGTCCCAAAAGGCTTTAATGGACGCTAATATTTCCCGCACCCACCAGAAAGTGTAGTACCTGAGCCGGTAATTGGAATCGTCTGCTGGAACGCCGTCAGATTCAACTTCAAAAGCGTTGCAAAGAAAAAGCGCACGGGGGAGGTGAAAGGCCTGGGTAATAATGATCACCTGGTCCAGACCGAAGATGGCTTTGGCTCGGTAGCAGCTGTCATAAGTTCGACGACCGGCGTAGTCCAAAACGATATCCTCTTCGGGGACGCCCAAAGAGATGGCGTATTCCATCATGGCGCCCGGCTCATTGTAATATTCGGTGGAATTGTCACCGCTCATTAAAAGCTTCTTAACACGACCATCGAAATACAGCTCTGCTGCAGTGCGCACCCTGTCTCGCAGAACAATGCCTGGGGAGCCATCTCGGTTTAAACCCGCACCTAAAACAAGGGCAGCAGGTGCTTCTTGAACCTCTGCAGGC
This sequence comes from Candidatus Brevefilum sp., assembly GCA_048615215.1. Classification (GTDB taxonomy): domain Bacteria; phylum Chloroflexota; class Anaerolineae; order Anaerolineales; family Anaerolineaceae; genus Brevifilum. The sequence continues at coordinate 10,215 of JBMCLF010000009.1, read as the reverse complement.
TGATAGGTTTGATGACGCGCCGATATGAGCAGAGTGATCCGCAAAAGGCCGGTAAGGAGGAACACGGCGAGGGTCAGATAAAGCGAAAAATGCAGGGAAATGCGAAGTATCTTCTTAAACGTCTTCATGGTTCATCTGGAGAAAAAACAAGAGTCTCGAGATCAATTTCCAGGGGTGCTAAAGCAGACCTGAATGGTTGATAAAACACATCATTCACCGTTTTGAGCGCTTCAACATCGTAACGTAAAGCCTGGCTGAGCAAAACCAGTCCTTCAGGTGTGTTTGGGAGATTTAATAAGGCTTCCTGGATTTTATGCTGTATTGCCAGTGGAATTTGAGTTGATGCCGAGAGGTTGGTATTGGGGATGATGCCATCAGACTGCCAGATGACCTGAATCTGGGATTGGGCATCTGGGAGGTTCTGAAGAATGTCGCTTGCACTGCGGGGGTCTCCGGTGAGCGCGTAGCTGACGCCAAAGTCGCAGATACCGCGAATGAAGAGTGCCCGAATGATGGCTGAATAATTGTACACAAAAACCGGATCAAGTGTGGGGATGCTGCCATTTAACAATAATCCATGTGGAACGAGATAACCCGGTAGAGATTCTTGTGATAAATAACACGGTCGTGTCCCCGAAAATTGCTGAAGAGCGAGATCTGCTCCCAAAGTGGATTCATTTGTGTCGGGATCAAAATAAGATCTGAAGCCGCGTTCTGTGTGGGCCATGAACTGAACACCATAAGCATACACACCGAGGTGGTTCGTCATCAGAATCACATCGGCTGCGCCTGCCTGGTGTAAATACAGATATTCCAAAGGGTTGAGCCAGAAAAAATCCACATCACCGTTGAGGATTGCATCGGATAAATTTTGAAAATCGGGATAGATCAAGTACTCAATGAAGTAGCCGGTTTCCTCGGCGAGAAAAATGGCAATTTCTTCGGTGGCGTCAATGGCTTGGGTTTCGTCGGGGGTGAGGATAAAAGCGATCTTAATGGGGTTGCCTTCCGTGCCAAGTGGAGAAAGGGTTGCTGTTGATGAGGGCCGAAAAGTCGGGGTCTGCGTTTGTGTTAATGGTGGCGCGCTGGTCGAAGTGAAAGGAGGCGTGGCTGTTGGGGTGGCGGCTGGTGTCGTCACAGCGCAGGCCGATAAAAACCCCATTAGCAGGCTCAAGCTGATAAGAATTAAAAATCCTTTTTGAGAGTAATTATGCCATTTCATGAACTTAAATCCGTTCAGTCCAGGATGGGTGTGCGTATTTTTCGTTCATTAATTCCTCAGCGCGCTGCATTTCAGTTCTGGATAGCTCGCCGTGCCGCAGATTGAGATTCAGTGTACTTTGAAACGCATTGATGAAGGCCTCTTTGGCTTGAGAAAAATCAGGCGCAAATCCCAATTCTCTTTCAACAGTGGTGGCATGCAACAGCAAGCGATCCCGGGCTTTTGCTGCAGTGTTTTCGTCTTTGAAACGCAATGCATCAATAATCCGTGTCAGGTCACCATACAGGGGCAGTGCGCCGTGTTGTAACACCCCTTTTTTACGCCTGGCCTGGGCTGAACCGATTAACTTCTTCCCGTTGACTGTGATTTCATAATTTGAGGGCACCTCAAAACAAACCGGATTAGGTTTATCTAAGCTCGCACTCGATTCTTTCTGGTTGGCTTCCGGGTTGAGTCCGATCAACCGCAGAGCTTCTAAAAGTGCCCTTGACAGGCGGAGATAACTTTCTAAGACCCCGCCGATGACCCGGGGATCAGATTCAGGGGCGATTACGGCGTAGGTCAATTCATCAACATGCAAGATGGCGCGGCCGCCGGTTGGACGGCGGACAAGGTCCCAACCCTTTTCTGCCAGTATGTGCGTGTTGACCTCTTTAAAGGGTTGGGCCAGGCCCAGTGACAGGCAAGCCGGCTGCCAGGCATACAGGCGCAATGTGGGCGTGGATTCGCTGGTGTAGACTGATTCTAAAATGGCCTCATCCACAGCCATGTTCCAGGCGCCACGGGACGGCGGATGTTCGATGACACGCCATGTGGTTCGTTGATATTGCATAAATATTACCTCGAAAGTTTTTCTTCTGTCATAGTTTATACCACTTCAAGGCCAAGCTGTGAATATTGACCATAATACAACTTGTTTCAAGTTTTTCCGTATATTGAGTGAAAGGAGATTGTGACATGGAAACAAAAAAACTTGTTCGTTATCCAGATCAAGGATGGATTGGTGGGGTTTGCGCAGGTTTGGGAGAATACCTGGCAATCGATCCGACTGTGGTACGCTTGTGCTTTATTTTATTATTCCTTGCCGGGATGTCTGGTATTTTGATTTATCTTATCCTTTGGCTCATCATTCCAGTTGTGTCTGAAAATTTTGCTGATTTTAATCAATAGATAATCGCTTGGATGAAATTGTTATAATAAAATCAAAAAGTTGAATAAATCTATGTGGCAGATCTCTATTGGCCAGGTTCATTTCGCGATAACATCAGGCAGCCTGATCCCCTTGTTGGTGATGGTGCCAAATTTTGTTTGGATGGCATTTCCACCCACATCCGCGCCGGTAGTCCTGGATGCTGAACCGATATGGTTGAGAGCTATAGAGAACATCGGTAGAATGGCAGTGTTGCTGTTGCCTTTCTTTTTTGTGCTTGATTTCGATAGAAGTTATTTCCTTCCGGTCATCATTGCGATGACCGGCTCACTGGTCCTCTATTATGCTCGTTGGGTGAGATATTTTCTGGGAAGCAGGTCATTTGCTTTATTAAAAGCCCCATTTTTTGGCGTTCCTGTACCTATGGCTGCCTTTCCTGTCGTTTTTCCATTGCTTTCATCTTACTTGATGAAGAGCTTGTGGATGTTTGTATCAGCCGCTATTTTTGGGATTGCGCACCTATGGATCTCGGTAATCGGACTTTAATTCACCTGGAAACTACTTTACATTAGGCTTTGATTGGGGCATTGGATATAGTATAATTTTTCCTGGAGGTAAAATGGCGACAAATCCGACCAGAGATAGAATAAATCCAGAAACGATTGACACTACACCAAAACGGCGCCCGAGATGGATTAAAGTGCGTGCGCCAAGCGGCGAAACCTATGAAAACCTTCAGGAACTAATGCGCAGTAAGGCGCTTCACACTGTCTGTGAAGAGGCTGGTTGTCCAAACATGGGCGAATGCTGGGGCAGCGGCACGGCTACTTTCCTGATGCTGGGTGATGTTTGCACCCGAACCTGCGGGTTTTGCGATGTCAAGCACGGCCGGCCCGAAATGCTGGATTGGCAGGAACCCGAACGTGTGGCGCAGGCGGTAAAGAAAATGAACTTGAAACATGCGGTGATTACCAGCGTGAATCGAGATGAACGTCGGGACGGCGGCGCGCCAATCTTTGCCATGGTGATCCGCCGCATTCGCCAGCTTTTGCCGGGCTGTTCGGTTGAAGTACTGATCCCGGATTTTAAAGGCAGCATCGAAGCTTTACGCATCGTAATGGCCGCACAACCTGAAATCCTGAATCATAATGTTGAAACGGTACCGCGCCTCTTCAAGCAGGTTCAGCCTCAGGATCGCTACGAATGGTCCCAGGCAATCCTCTCCAACGCTGAAAAAATGGATCCGGATGTTTTGACTAAATCTGGCATCATGGTAGGCTTGGGCGAGGCTTTTGAGGAAGTTCAGGAGACAATGCGTGATCTACGCAATTGGGGAGTGGATATCCTGACCATTGGCCAATACCTGCAGCCCAGCCGCAAACACCTGCCAATCCGTAGATATTATCAACCTCAGGAATTTGAAGCTCTGAAAGCCTATGGTCTCGAGCTTGGCTTTAAATGGGTAGAGAGTTCGCCTTTGGTCCGCTCATCCTATCACGCGGGAGAGCAGGTGCGCGCGCTTTCGGCAGTACACCGAAAACTTAATCCTTCTTCATAAAAGTACTCGAAAATTGGATGCAGACGCCCGATTGTGTTCGGGCGTTTTTTGTTGATCGATTTTTAATTTTTGTACTCGATGAAGTATGTTAAAATAACCCTACCATGACAAGGAGAGTGTACTTTGGAAATCAAGAATATCAAAATTCAGAAACCTGAAGAAATTAATTTCATCCTCGGGCAGTCTCATTTCATTAAAACCATCGAGGATATTCATGAGACAATGATTACCAGCGTGCCGGGCATTAAGTTTGGCCTAGCCTTTTGCGAAGCCTCTGGAAAGCGTTTGGTACGATGGAGCGGTACGGATGATGAGATGATCGCTTTGGCAAAGGACAACGCGATGGAAATTAGCGCTGGACACTCATTTATCCTTTTCCTTGGGGATGGTTATTTCCCTATCAATGTACTCAACCGGATCAAAGCTGTCCCCGAGGTCTGCCGGATCTTCTGTGCAACTGCCAACCCGACCAATGTGCTCGTGCTGGATGTTGGGGAGGGCAGGGCTATCCTTGGTGTGGCGGATGGAGAACGTCCTGTAGGAATTGAAGGTGAGGAAGATATCGCCTGCCGGAAGGATTTCCTGCGTAAGATTGGCTATAAACAATAAACGTGACATCTTCAAAGCAGGCTTTATTTGAAATTGATTTTCAGCCGGTGGGCAAGCGAGTGGTTGTCAGCGCGGATACCAGCCTGCTGGCTGCTGCACAGGATGCAGGGGTGGCGATCTCAGCAGTGTGTGGCGGCATTGGGGTTTGCCAGGATTGTAAAGTCCGTATAATCTCGGGAAAAGTATCTGATATAACAAATTCTGAACGTGATGCTTATTCGGATGAGGAATTGTCCAAAGGCTGGCGTCTGGCGTGCCAGGTGTTTCCACAGGATAAACTAAAAGTTGAAGTCCCATCTGAGTCAATGACGACACAGCAGAGGCTTCAAACAGAAGGTGTATCGGAGGAAGTGGAGCTCAATCCGTCCGTACAGGGGCATGATTTTCAATTGCTGCCGCCGGACATGGATGACCTGCGCGCCGATTGGGAGCGATTCAGTGATGAAATGGAGAGTGATACCGGTCAGCAGGTGCGTATCTCGCTGCCAGTGCTGGCCCAGTTCTCATCCAGCATACGGACTATGGGGTGGGCAGGACGGGCTTTGATCGACGAAGCTCAGTGCGTTGTTGGGTTTATTTCAAAGAAGCAGACTTATTATGGTCTGGCGGTAGATATTGGTACGACAAAAATGGCGGTCTATTTAGTGGACCTGGTTTCAGGGAAGACGGTTGGTAGAATGGCTGCGATGAATCCCCAAATTGCCTATGGGGAGGATGTTGTTAGCCGGATTGCGTATGGCAACCAGGGGATTTCGTATAGGAAAGCATTACAAAAACGAGTAGTTGACAGTATTAATGATTTGACGACTAAGCTATGTCACTCCGTGGGGGCCGATTATGAACAGATTGCGGATTTTGTGGTTGTTGGAAATACGGTTATGCATCATCTCTTTGCCGGCCTTTCGGTGCGGCAGTTAGGCGAGGCGCCGTATGTACCCGCGCTCCGTGGTGCGCTCCGTTTTCCAGCCCGTGAAATTGGATTAAAGAGTGCACCAGGCGCTTGCGTTTATCTGCCGCCGAATATCGCCGGTTATGTGGGTTCCGATCACACCGCAATGCTGCTGGCTGCAGGGTTTAATAACAACGATGTTGTCTCGCTGGCCCTCGATATCGGCACAAACACTGAGATCAGCCTGGCAAAGGGGGATAAGTTGGTGTGCTGTTCCTGTGCCTCTGGCCCAGCATTTGAGGGAGCTCATATCCATGCCGGGATGCGGGCTATCCCTGGAGCGATCGAAAGAGCGGAATTTTTCAATGGTGAATGGTTGGTGTCCACAATCGATGATGTCCCCGCTGTGGGAATTTGCGGTTCGGGCATTCTGGATGTGGTTGCTGCTTTGCTTGAGAGCGGTCAGATTGATGCAACCGGCCGGTTCACGGACAAAGCCGCAGGGTTGATCGATTACCAGCAAGGCGGGACGATTGAGTTGGTCTCTGCAGAAAAGTCTGGCACCGGTCAACACATTCTTGTGACCCGTGCGGATATCCGGGAGATCCAACTGGCCAAGGCGGCCATTCGTGCTGGCGTGGAAGCCTTACTTCGAGCCACAAACACCCAGACTGATGAAATTGAGCGGTTTATCGTGGCGGGTGCTTTCGGCACCTATCTACATCTTGACAGCGCAGTCGGTATTGGAATGTTCCCAGGCCTGCCGCGTGATCGTTATTACCAAATCGGGAATGCCGCCGGTATTGGCGCACAGTACATGCTGGTCTCAAAACCAACCCGTAAAGCAGCGGAAGCGATTCTTGGAAAAATGGATTATATTGAACTAACCACCGACCCAGGCTTCATGGAAAACTACGTGGAAGCCATGGGATTTGACCAGACATAGGAGAAAATGGTATGGAAACTCTTGAAGCGATCTTTACACGCCGGAGCGTGCGTAATTTTCGGTCAGATCCGGTTGTGGAAGAAGATATTGAGGAACTTTTGCGCGCTGGCATGCAAGCACCATCTGCAAAAAATGAACAGCCATGGCCTTTTGTGGTGATTGACAATCCCGAACTGCTGCACGCTATTCCTGATTTTCATCCCCATGCAAAGATGTTGATGGAAGCCCCACTCGCCATTCTGGTTTGCAGCGATCGGAAGCTTGAGACCAAGCGAGCAAGCTGGCTGCAGGACTGTTCGGCCGCCACCCAAAACATCCTCCTGGCCGCCCATGCGAAGGGGTTAGGTGCCACCTGGTTGGGCATTTTCCCAGATTCCGACCGTGTTTTTGGGATTCAGGATTTGGTGAACTTGCCCAAGGACATCCGTCCGGTTTCGCTGGTTGCCCTGGGCCACCCCGCATCGAAACCTGAGCCGGTGGACAGGTTTAAAGCCGAGCGGGTACACATTAATCAATGGTAATTATCTACGTTTGGGGTTGGTCTTCATCGCAGCATAATGCCGACGCCCGCACCGCCGTAATTGCGTCTTCTGGGGGTTATTGATAAAACTGAAAAGCGTGAATGACACACCTGCGGCCAGAACATAATTGTGTTTCAGTTGGAATTGAGAAATTATTCCAGCTCTTGCCTTAAAACGGGCATCATCGCCTTAAGGGCTCTTGCACGGTGGCTGATTTGGTTCTTAATTACAGGTCCCAATTCTGCCATGGTTGCCTGGTGTTCTAGAACCAGGAAAATGGGGTCATAGCCAAAGCCGCCTGTTCCACGTTGCTCACGAATGATCACGCCCTCGCACAGCCCGGTCGTCTTAAAAAAGCGATCATCCGATAGTGCCAGGATGGCCGTACACCAGAAACGTGCTGTCCAGGGTTGTGGTTTGCCTTCTAATTGCTGGATCAGGTAGTCTCTACGATCCGCGTCATCAGCGTTCTTTTTTGGAGAGAACCTGGCAGAAAACAATCCAGGCGCACCATTTAAGGCATCCACTTCCAAGCCGGAATCATCTGCGAGAACAGGTATCCCTGCAGCTTTAAGATAAGCTTCTGCCTTTAATCGAGCATTTTCAGAATAGGACTTACCCGTTTCCTTGACTTCAAGATCAATATCTGCATCCTGAGGTGAAATCAGGGACAGGTTCAGTGAACTTAGGATCGCTCTGATCTCTTTGATCTTTCCCTGATTTCCGGATGCGATTAATAATTTTTTCTTCTTCAAAGTAAACTCCTGAATTAGACTGACACTATCCTATTTTGCGTTGACGCTTAATTGTCAGCGTGTTATAATTCTGTCCGTAAACAATTTTACCCAATAGACTTTTTGAATGAAATTATCGTGAATAATAGTAATAATCCATTGCGACTGAATGTCGGTTATTTATACAACAAACCGATTGGCACGAGTCGCGAAGTTCCAGTTGATTTTGATGAAATACAGATCGAAGACCTTCTTGTTAGGAATTTGGAAAGTATTGTACGGATTTCCAGAACTCGAGAAGGATTACTGCTACAGGTATCCGCTGAAGCGTTGGTCGAGACGGTCTGTGTACGCTGCCTGGTTGATTTTTTTCTGCCGGTTGAGATTGAGTTTGAAGAACTTTATCAATTTCAATCAAGGCATCGTGAAGAGACGGATCTGATTCTCCCTACAGATGGCTATATCGATCTTGATCCTCTCTATCGGGAATATCTGATCCTGGCCATGCCTATTAAAAGGTTGTGCAAAGAAGACTGTAAAGGTTTGTGTGTGATTTGTGGTGCAAACCTCAATGAGACCACCTGTGAACACCATCAAAAGCCAGAATCGCCTTCGGAGGCAGAGGGTAAAACTAACGTCTAGTTTGGTTTTGACAGAGTCATCATAAAATATTGATTATCTGGCTTCCAGGAGAAGTCCGAATGTCCGGTAACCACCATCGAAATTCTCGAGAAGACGCCATTGAATTGTTGCTGGAGCGCGCTGATTCCCAGGGGTTTCTAACAATTGAAGATTTAATGGAATTCTTCCCGAAGGGTGATGAAGATGTTGCAACTTTGAGTGCGATTATGATCGCATTGAGCAAACAAGGCGTGGATATTCTTGACAGAGATTCTCTTGAAGTCACCCTCACCGAAGCGCAGGATCAAAAAAACAGCAAGAATCGAATAGGGCTGGAAGTCCTCAGCTCTGATGATACGGTGGGTTTGTATCTTAAGGAAATGTCGCGGGTAGCTTTGCTTTCCGTTGAGGAAGAACAGTCTCTGGCCAAACGTATCGAAGCGGGTCGGGAAGCGAAAATTAAGTTGGCTAAACCGGAAAAAGAAATGATTGAGGAGAGGAAAGCGCAACTTCGTTTTTTGGTGCGAGATGGCGAGAAGGCCTGGGAGCACTTAATTAAAGCCAATACCCGCCTGGTGGTCAGTGTGGCAAAAAAATACATGGGACGGGGGGTGCCTTTTCTTGATTTAATCCAGGAGGGGAACCTGGGTTTGATGAAGGCGGTTGAAAAGTTTGATTATACGCGCGGTTTTCGTTTTTCGACCTACGCCACCTGGTGGATCCGCCAGTCCATCACTCGGTCGATTGCAGACCAGGGACGCACCATTCGCATCCCAGTCCACATGATTGACCGGATTCGCGAACTTTATAAAGTGAGCCATGCGTTGGAGCAGGAACTGGGACGCAAGCCTTTCGCACAAGAAATTGCTGAAGAGATGGAACTGAACGTCCGAAAGGTTCAGTGGATGATGCGCATTTCCTGGTTGCCGCTCTCTCTGGAGACGCCAGTAGGAGATGAGGAAGATTCGGAGCTGGGTATGTTTGTGGAGGACGAAGACACCCCTACACCCATGGAAGTCACCTATAAATCCTTGCTGCACGATAAAATCGATGAAGTACTCAATACACTTTCTCCCAGGGAAGCGCGTATTTTGAGGCTGCGTTTCGGTCTGGATTCTGGTCGTGCTTATACCCTGGAAGAAGTAGGGAAGAAATTTGGGCTGACCCGGGAGCGCATCCGTCAGATTGAAGGCAAGGCTCTACGCCAGTTGCGCCATCCACACAAGGCACGGCAGTTGAAAGATTATTTATAATCCCGTATAATTTATTTATCATGAGAAAGCACTTGATCATCATGCGCATGTCCGGTTCTCCGACGTTATGCTTGCCAGAAGCATAACTTGAGGTGCCCTGTCACCTCCGGAGAACACGCTGGCTGAGGCCAGCTTTTTTGTTGTCTTAAGATAGTCTATCATTTAAAATAAATTATAAAATCAGTGTAAGTGAGGTGGATCATGTCAAAACCCGTACTTGTCGCAGTTGCCTGGCCCTACGCCAGCGCAAAAATACATGTTGGAAATATTACCGGCGCATATCTGCCGGCCGATATCCTGGCCCGTTATCATCGCCTTCGGGGCAGGGATGTTTTGATGGTCTCCGGTTCAGACTCCCACGGCACGCCGGTGACGGTGAAAGCGGATGAGGAAGGCACCACCCCTGAGGAAACATACAAACAATATCATGCAGAATTTATCGAGTTGTTTCAAAAGCTGGGATTGGCCTATGATATCTTCACCAGCACCCATACCAGTAACCATTTTGATGTTGCCGAGAAGCTATTCCTGTCGTTGAAGGAAAACGGCTATCTTTATACGGAAACCTCACGCCAGTGGTATTCCCCTGAGCAGGAACGCTTTTTGCCGGACCGCTATGTGGAAGGCACCTGTTATTTCTGCGGCAAGACAGGTGCTCGTAGCGATCAGTGCGATAACTGCGGTCACCTGCTTGAGGCTGAAAAATTGATTG
>JBMCLF010000008.1:0-18166 GCA_048615215.1 Candidatus Brevefilum sp. | reverse complement strand
AATGCTGCGGGCTCTGGTCCTTGATTTCATGTAAAAGTTCTTTGCTATCGGGTTATGCGTTGAAGTCAATATCCATAATATGAATGGTCACGCCGCCGACTTCCATACCAACCATCTCAGAGATGGCACGTGAGACTCGAGATTGGATCTTGCGAGAAATGTCCCTGACGTTCATGTCGCTCATTAATACGACATAAATTTCAATGAACACCATCCCATCTATGAGTTTGACGTCAACACCTTTGAATTCGTCTTTGCCAAGTAATTTTTCCAGGCTGCCGTGAATGCCGGCCATACGGCTGACGCCTTTGACGCTCAGGGTTGTTAGCCAGGCAATTTTCTGCAATACGTCCGGTGAAACGGTGGTTTTGCCGACGTCTTTTTCGATCGTATTCACGCTCATAAAATCTCCAGAATATTGGGGTTTACTTGTCTTGCTGTTCCAATTATAGTTCAGAATTTTCCGGTGGTAATTGTCCTGAAACCCAAAGGATCATCAGGAGGATGTCTTGCTGCTCAACTTCAACATCAGGATTATCTTTTTGGAATTTTTCAATCAATTCGTCGGGATTCAGATCATCCGGCCATTCATTAAAAAAGCCATCTGATTCTTCAAATGATCTTTCGAGAGATAAATTTTCCCATCCTTCCGACTCAAGCCAGTCCTCAACCTGTTTTGCAAATTCATTTTCAAGTCTAGTCCAGTTTGAGAGTGTGAAAGGCACAACTTCATCTTTTTCTTCAAAGGCTGACGCATAAGCTTTAACTTGTAAAGGCAGCGGCGCTCGCAGGGGATTGCGAAAACCGAGTACACTGACAAATTTCCTGAATCGGTTATTGAAGGTTTTTTGGTCTTCTTTGGGGAGATGTTGTATCCCTCGAAGAATACGCTCAAGTACTTTTTCAAGATAATCACGTTCAACTAAAACATTGATTGATTTAAAGGGGAGTATTTCTTTTTCTGCCATCCTGTTCCTCCATGCTCACATCGTTCTGTTATTAAATAAATTTCACTTACATGATTGAATTATACTCAATTTACCTTCTTTCACATTCCCTCCTTAAATAAAATGAGGCTGGTGAAGCCTCAAAAACCTTGAGTTTCGTTTTCAGATTGAAAACAACCCATTTCTGGAAACAAATACTAAATTGTGGGTGGAATTATTTACAACGAAGTGACCGGTTAAAAATCATCTTCGTCTTCCTCCAGATCCAAATCGATCAGGTCTTCATCTCCATCTATCCAGAGATCATCATCTTCATCTTCATCAATGTCTTCCCATTCATCAATATCTTCGGGTTCTTCCCAATCATTGATGTCGATATCATCTGAAGGTTGATAGGTTTTACAGCCAGCATCCGGATCGAGCTCGATTGCAGCCGCGCTGCAATATTTTCCGTCCAGAAACAAACAATCGAGATAATGGCAGTGAATTCGAGGCATTTCTCCTCCTGGTACAAAACACTAATAGAATTTCGCAAGGGATTTTACACTATGACTTCTGATTAGTAAAGGTTAATCACATAACAAGATTTATTTGAGTTTGGGTTATCCTGGACGCTCGCGTTTGGCTTCAAACACATTTGAGAGGCTTTCCAGGCGTGTCAGGATTCGGCTGAGCTGTGCGATACCTTTGACTCCAACCACGAGTCGTATCACCGCCAGATGCTGGTTCATCTTCATATTCATGTCAATCAGGTTGACAGATTCATCCGTAATGACATTTGAAATATCTGACATCAAGCCCTGACGATCATAGGCTTTGATCTGGATCGGAACGGTGAAGGTTCTTTCTGGCTGACCCCAGGATACTTTCACCAGCCGTTCTTTTTCTGAAACCCTCAGGATATTCGGGCAGTCATGGCGGTGAATGGTGGCCCCTCTTCCCCGTGTGATGTAGCCGATGATCTCATCCCCGGGCATCGGGTTGCAGCATTTTGCCATTGTTGTGGCGATTCCCTTTAACCCCATTACTTTAATAGTGTCCGAGGGAACGATTGTGGAGGGTGCTTCCACAAGGTCCAGCTCAAAATCTTCTTCCAGTTCCTCCTCTTCCATTTCAGCTATCTTATTGACCACCCGACCAGTGCCAATATCGCCGCAGCCAATTGCTACATACAGGTCGTCAATTGATTTAACCCCTATTTCGGGGAGAATTTCTTCAAAGTCAATATTTTTGATGCCCAGCCGCTTTAATTCCTTTTCCAGGATCGCCTTTCCCTGAGAAAGGTTAGATTCGCGGTCCTGCCGTTTGAACCATTGTTTGATCTTGGACCGTGCCCGGCTGGTCCGCACCAGGCCAAGATTGGGATTTAACCAGTCCCTCGAAGGTCCACCGCGTTTGGCTGTCAGTATCTCAACCTGGTTGCCGGTTTCGAGGACATAATCCAATGAAACCAGCTTACCATTCACTTTTGCGCCACGGCAGCGATGACCGATCTCAGTGTGCACGTAATAGGCAAAATCAATTGGGGTTGAGCCGGCAGGCAAATCGAAAATATCACCTTGAGGCGTCAAGATATAGACCCTGTCTTTGAAGACATCAGATTTCCAACTATCGACAAGATCATCCGCTTCTTCATCTTCCTGGCGCCAGGTAAACAGGCTGCGCAGCCAGCTTATCTTTTGCTGGTAGGATTCTTTGATATTTGAGATTTTTTCTTTGTACCGCCAGTGTGCCGCGATGCCATATTCTGCGCTCTCATGCATTTCTTCTGTGCGGATCTGCACTTCAAGCGGTTTGCCATCGTCAAAGATCACTGCAGTATGCAGAGACTGGTAATTATTTTCCTTGCGGGCAGCGATGTAATCATCAAATTCTCCCGGGATGGGTCGCCATTTCATGTGAACCACTCCCAGGGCTTTGTAACAGGCAGCTACATCATCCACGATCAACCGTACCCCGCGCAGATCCATGAGCATCTCAAAAGGCATTTCTTTCCGGGACATTTTCTGGTAAATGGAATAGATGTGTTTAGGACGGCCGGAGATCTTGGCAGAGATACCTTCGGCTTCAAGTTCCTGATGCAACCGTTTAATGATCTCCTGGATTTGCCTTTCACGGTCGGCTCGCCGGTTGGCTAATTTTTCGGCAATATCTTTGTACTCTTTGGGGGCAACATAGCGGAAGGCAAGGTCTTGTAATTCCCATTTGATCTGCCAAATACCAAGCCGGTTTGCAAGGGGTGCAAAGATGTCCAGCGTCTCCTGTGAGATGCGTTTTTGCATCTCTTCATTATGATGGGAGAGGGTGCGCATGGTATGCAAACGATCAGCCAATTTAACCAGAACCACACGGATGTCGTCGCTCATTGCCAGAAAAGTCTTCCGCAAGGCCTCTGAGATTTCCTCTTCGCGTACTTTCCGATGGGTGGATAAATCTTTGGATTGTAATACCTGTTCTATCGGTCGGTCGCCCCGTAATAAATTCGGTAAGTGGGTCAGTTTTGTGGTGCCATCCACAAGGTTGGCAATCTCATCATTGAATTCTTTGCGGATATCCTCCAGAGAAAAGGAGGTGTCTTCAACGACATCATGGAGCAAGCCGGCAATTATCAGTTCCGGTGGAACAGTTAATTCGGCAAGGATTGATGCAACGGCCAGACAATGCGAAATGTAGGGAAGCCCACTCGGCAGTTTTTGGCCTTGATGAGCCTCATTGGCGATATGATAGGCTTTTTCGATCTGTTCTCTATCAAGAGCAGAATAGTCTTCTGGTAATTTTTCTAGAAATTGGTCAAATTGCATCACGCTTCTTCTTTCATCGCGTCAGCTCAGGTTAATGATTTTCTTTATCTTTGAGATCAAGTCTATCCCTGGTTGATAATGAACGGTATGAATGCCAAGTTCATTGGCTGCAATGACATTTTCAATGAAATCATCCACAAATAGGATCTGGTCAAATTCACACTCAACGGTATCCGCAAGGATTTGGTAGATCTTCGGGTCAGGTTTGGCCACACCGAGTTCGTAGGAAAATAAGATACGATCTACTGTTTCCCCTTCTTTTATACCGTATTTTTCAGCTAACTGGAATCGAGCACCCTCCCACGCATTGCTAAGAAGAGCAGTCTTGTAATGTGGACGGCATCCCTGCAGAAATTGGACAAGTTCCTGGTCTACTTGATCGCCATCAAAAAAAATATTGCGAAAGCCCTCAATTGCCTCAGGCGATAGCTGTAATTTTGCGGCTACGTTTTGCCAGACAGCTGCTTCCGGCTCCTGACCAAGGGTTGATGCGCGAGCGGTTTGTGAATCGAAGACAATTCTTTCCATATCGGCAGGTTTAAGACCATATCTGTCAGCCAGGTTTTGCCGAAAAGTGCGATCTTCGGTCTTAAGCAGTACACCGCCTATGTCAAATACAATTGCGTGGATCATCACTTGAGCATTTCTTGTTCTGAGAAGTTTCTGTGAAAGGATAAGTTTTCAAGAATGATTTTATCCTCGGGGTTAAGTTCTTTCAATATGAAATGGGTGAGCAACTGCCCGATGCCGGGTCCAAACATAAAACCCTGACCGCACATTCCCACCGCCAACAGGTAACCCTCCATTCCGTTCACCTGTCCAATAATCGGCGAGCCGTCCGGGGTCATTGGATAAATTCCGCGCCAAACACGGCGAACACGAATATTCTTTAAAACAGGCATCACCTCAATTAAGCGACGGGATGCTTTTGGCAAAAAGTCGGCAGAGGCAATTGTGTGGGTGCCAAATATAGGCGGATCTGGGGTCATGCAGAAAATGACCTTGCCCGTAGGATGCTGATAGAAATAAAAATTCGCAGAACCAGGACGAGCACGCATATCCACGATCATTGGGTGAAATAATCTTGACACGGGTTCGGTGATGGCGGCCTCATGTGAATCAGGGTTAACCGGCACATCAATTCCAATTTTTTTTGAAAGTGGTTTTGCCCAGCCGCCGGCGGCGTTGATCACCCAGTGGCTGTGATATTCACCTCGATCTGTCTTTACACCAATCACACCATCGCCTTTGCGCACGAAGCTCAAAACAGTTTCCTTGAAATTGAATATTGCACCTGCTTCCACAGCACGTTTGTGAAAGGCAAAGGCAGCCATCAGGGGAGAGGCACTGCCATCGTTCGGTGAAAACGTACCGCCGAGAAGACTTTGCGGGTTAATGTTGGGGATGATCTCGAGTAATTCAGGCTTTTTAAGCCAGTTGATTTCCAGGTTGTGTCTTCGTTGATCGGCAACCAGATCCTGTAAAAACTTTGCATGTTTCTCTTCATAAGCCACAAAGCTATACCCCCCTTGATGCCATTCGATGTCATCACCGTGCTGAGCCTGCCAGGTTGAAAAGACATCGAGGCTGCGGTTTCCAAGATGGATCTTTGCTGGATCAGAATGGGTGGCGCGAATGCCGCCGATGGCATGTTTGTTTGATGCCTGACCAACGCTGGGCAGTTGTTCGATTACCAAAACCGAAAGACCGGCTTTTGCCATAAAATAGGCTGAAGGGGTGCCAATCGATCCGGCACCAATGATGATTGCGTCGAAGGTGCGGTCTGTTGGGTTATGCACGAATCAGGCACCCTCCTGATGGTTTTTTGCCAGAGTTTCCAGCGGTACTTCCACAAAAACGGGTCGTTGTGTGGGGTCTGTTACCTCTTGAAGAGGAATACCCTCTTCTCTGAAGATTTTTTTGATCAATGACAGGCAGGTTTTTCCGCCGCACGATCCCATGGTGGCTTTAGTGGCGGCTTTGATCTGGTTGATATCCCGGATGCCGTCGCGGATCAAGCTGCGGATTTGATCCGCAGAAATATGTTCGCAGCGGCAGATGATTGTCTCCTGCTCAGTTTCTTTGATGTATCGATCTGTTTGCTCCGCAGATTGACCCCAACCGGCTTGCAATTGAATACCCGCCGCATGCGTTGCGAACTCCGCTGGCATTTGTACTCTCACAATCAATGTATGTGAGAACTGCCGGAGCATACGCAAACTCAGCACTGGAAATTCTCCAATGACGTTTCCATCTACGTCAGTAACCGGAACCTGCTGCCCTTCGTTGATATATTTTTTCGAAAATTCCAAGGGGATAGACACAACGGGATTGTGCGGATCTTTTCGGAAATCTACCAGCGTGATCGCCAGTCCCGGGCAAACCGCTACGCATCTTTCACACGCAATACAATTCTTCTCGTCCACTGGGCAAAATTTTGGTAAACTACGAATATCATCACTGTTTATGCTAATCAGGCCCTGAGGGCAGACTGAGGCACAGGGGTCGCAAGGGATTTCCTGCCGGCAATGCATGACCGGAAAAACCTCTCCAGGTTGCTCATCTTCAAACAGCTCTAAAACCTGACCGGGCCTGGATTTGAGGACTTCTTCAAAGCTCAGCCAATCTTCCGGAATTTTTGGAACATCCAATCCAAGGTGTTCGGCAATTTCTCTGGCTTTGATTTTTCCGGAAAACATGGCTGCAGATGCTTCAGCGATTTCAGCTGCATCTCCTGCAGAAAACACTGGCAGATTGACCTCTCGGGCTTTGGTAATGAATTCATCAACCGGGTTCAAGCCTACGGCGATCAGGACGCAATCACATGCGAGTTCCTTCTCCGTCCCCGGGATTGGACGGAAGTCTTTATTTACCTCAGCGATGATTACACTTTCAACGTGATCCTCGCCCCTGGCTTCGAGAATGGTGTGGGATGGCATGATGGGCACATTAAAGCGCGCCAGTTTGTCTTCATGTACTTTGTATCCACCGCATTCAGGGGCGGCTTCAACCAGACCGACAACATGGATCCCAGCCTGCAAGGCGTGGTAACCCGCAATCAGACCAACATTTCCACCGCCAACAATAAACAGATTTTTGGCTGGTTTGACGAGATCGCGATTGGCGAGTGTTTGAAAAGCGCCCGCGCCATAAATGCCAGGAAGGGTGTTACCCTTGAAAGCCAGGCTTTTTTCGCGTGCGCCGGTTGCAACGAGCAACACCCGGGGCTTGACGAGCAGATATCGGTCCTGTTCAACCTGCCATACCCCCACAGTTTGATCTTCGAAGATCGCAACCGCAGTTGTTTCCAGCCAGATTTCATTGGAGCTGAACGCCCTAACATGCTTTTCCAATTTGTCAGCGATTTCGATTCCACGCGTTCCGGCATGGACAGCTTCAGTAGAGCCGAAAAACCGGTGCGTTTGGAGGACAAGCTTTCCCCCGAGGTGAGATTTGTCATCCACGATCAGCACATCAACACCCAATTGACCCAGTTCAATTGCAGCTGAAAGCCCGGCCGGTCCGCCGCCAATGATCAAAACCGAAACCTCGAGAATTTCTTTAGGACCTGAGGTTTCTGCCATTTTCTCCTGGGAAGAAATGCCTTTAATGTCCGGAAGACCATCCAGAGGTTCAACTGAAATATCCGGTTTTATCCTGGTCATGCAGGATTTCACCGGTTTTCCATTCACCAGGACCATACATTGTGAGCATTGTCCGTTGGCGCAAAACAAACCGAGTGGGGATCCGTCTTTGGGATGGTGCCCAAAGATATCAATACCATTGGCGATCAGTGCTGAGGCTATTGTTTCTCCCGCTCTGGCATTAAGGGGTTGGCCCTGCCAATAGAAGCGGACGCTGTCTTTTTGAGGAATATCAAGTATTGGATGCGATGTTATTCGATTGTGGGGCATAAATAAATAAAAGATCCTTTGATGTTTGTTGGTGAGGTCGGATTTTTATTATTTGTTATTCAATTTTGACCCAATGACATTTGGCTCGTTGAATCATCAATTTCTGATCCAACCCAATATTACCATCTTTCAAACTACTGCTGGCATAGATTGACTAAATTTAAACGGTTGTTATTACATCTTTAGTCTTTGTGTGCAAGGTATTGTTTTGATGCACCAATCCAGGGCTTTCCCATCCGATGGCGGTCGCTTACCTTTACAGAATCAAGGTTCTTCATGATCTCAATCAGATGACTAGCGACATCAGCCCAATTTTCTTGCTCGTATGCTGATTGTAATTGCCCGGCAATTTCTCCCGTCCAGCGCCATTCCATGCGGTATTTATCGGCCTTGACCCAGTATCCGCGTTTTTCCCAGGCAGCGACGGATTTGTCAATGCCCTCAGCAATTTGTTGAAGCGCCAGGATAATAAAGGCAATCATATCCTGGGTTTCTCTGGATGGCTCTTGATGGCGCATGAATTCTCGGATCGTGATAACGATCGCTTTGCTCAGCCTGTTTCGTTCTTTTCCGGGTGTTGATGTTTTGATGATCCGGGTCACAAAATCTCCTTTTTTGTCCAGTGATGATTTAATCCGGGAAATTATTATACTCGACCATTTATGTGTTTCTTACACTTTAATACGATGCTGTTATTGACGATAAAATTCCTCTCGCGTATAATTCGAATGCATTTTAAGGGGAAGTGCTGGAATTGGCAGACAGGCGTGACTTAGGATCACGTGCGGAAACGCGTGAGAGTTCGACCCTCTCCTTCCCCATACCAAGCAAAATTTTTATTTTAAAGGACAGACCATTGAAAATTGAAAAAACAATTCAGGATGATCGCCAGGCAAAATTGACCGTTGAATACACTCAGGAGGAATTTGAAGGGTTTAAACGACGAGCCGCCAGAAAAATAGCAAAAAAAGCCAAGATTCCAGGCTTTAGACCCGGCAAAGCCCCTTTTCAGGTTATAGTCAATCATTATGGTGAAGGTACGATCCTTCAAGAAGCGATTGATATCCTACTGGATGATGATTACGGAAAAATGCTGGAGGATGCAGAGATTGAACCATCCGGTTCTGGTAATCTTGAGAAAATCGAGTCTTATGATCCGCCAACATTTGAGTTCTTGATCCCTCTGGAACCCGAAGTTGACCTGGGTGATTATCAGGAAATCCGAAAGGATTACGAATTAGAAGAGTTTGACATCAGCAAGGTAGATGATTTTATTGAGGATGTCAGACGGAATTCTGCTACGATTATCCCAGCAGAACATCCCGCACAAGAAGGGGACCTGGTTTATTTCAACTTAACCGGTGAGTTTCTCAACCTGGAAGAAGATGAAGATGCAATGATCACGGAAAAAACACCCCAACAGGTGGTCATCCCGGATAATGATGAAACTTCAGAAAGCGAATGGCCATTTCCTGGCTTTTCCCGGGAGTTGATCGGCGTCGAAGCCGGAGATACTAAAGAAATCCAGCATACCTTCTCCGATGATCATGAAGATGAATCCTATCAAGGCAAAACAGCCATATTCACCATTGAAGTTCAATCGGTCAAGGAATTGGAACTGCCGGAATTCGATGAGGATTTTGTCCAAACTTTGGGTAATTATGATTCTCCCGAGGATTTTAAAGAAAAAGCCGAAGAACGTCTGAGGAAAGAACACCAGAGCAATTACGATCAGACATATTTCAATGAATTGTTGAATGAAATAACCGAAAACACAGAAATGAACTATCCTCCCCAAATGCTGGAACACGAAGAAGAACATGTCCTTGAGGATATCAAATCACGTCTGAAAAACCAGAATATGGATTTTGAGACTTATCTCAAATTGCGTGATACCGATGAAGAAACTTTTATGGAGGAGGAGATTCGACCAGTTGCTAAAGATCGTTTGGAGCGCACACTTATTGTCGATGCGTTAATCGAAGCTGAAGGGCTAAAGCTGGACCAAAAGATGCTCCAACAAAATATTAATGATGTAATGACTGAGGTGTTTTCCTCAGGCAACGCCCAGGAAATGCAAAAACAGATGGGCAAAGATGAATTTTCTCGGGCCATAAGCATGGAAGGTGTTCAGCGGACAATGAACGAGCAGCTTCAAGAACGTTTGAAGCTTATTGCTACCGGCCAGCCCATTCCTGAAGAGGAAGAAGTTGAAGAAACATCCGAAGAAGTTGGTGCGGACCTGGAAGAAGAAATCGAAATTCACGAAGAAGCCGGTTCTGTTGCCGAAGACGTTGTTGAAGAAAAGATTCAGGCTCCTTCTGAAGCAGAAGCCGAAGAAGAAGCGGAAGAAACCTCTGAAGAGGTTGTCGCGGACCTGGAAGAAGAAATCGAACTTCACGAAGAAGCCGGTTCTGTTGCCGAAGACGTTGTTGAAGAAAAGATTCAGGCTCCTTCTAAAGCAGAAGCCGAAGAAGAAGCGGAAGAAACCTCTGAAGAGGAACCTGACGTGAGCAATGACGAGCCCTCAGAAGAGGATAAAGAAGAAAAATAAAAAGAGAAGGTAAAAATGACGAATAAAGATATTTCTTCAGTAATACCAATGGTTGTGGAAACCTCTGGACGAGGTGAACGTGCCTATGATATTTACTCCCTTTTGTTGAAAAACCGGATTATTTTCGTCGGTTCGGGGATTAATGACCAGGTGGCTAACCTGGTAGTGGCTCAATTACTCTATCTGAGCCGTGAAGACCCGGAATCAGGGATACAAATGTATATTAATTCACCAGGCGGGCAGGTTTATTCCGGCATGGCGATTTATGACACGATGCGGATGATCCCCAACAAAATCAGCACAGTTGCAGTGGGTGTTGCTGCCAGTTTTGGCACCGTTTTATTGGCTGCTGGTTCAAAAGGCCAACGCTATGCCCTCCCGCACGCCACAATCCATATGCATCAGCCCCTTGGCGGCGCACAGGGACAGGCCTCTGATATTGAGATACAGGCCAAAGAAATCCTGCGCTTGAAAGAGCGTCTTAATGAAATTTTGGCTGTCGCTACCGGACAGGATATAGAAACGATTATCTCAGATACTGAGCGTGACTTTTACATGAGCGCTCAGGATGCTGTTGATTACGGTCTGGTGGACAAAGTTTTGGATACTCCTGAGAAATAATACGGACAAAGCTTGAACCAATCTGCCGGAATGCATTTTGCTTTCCGGCATTTTTTAACCGGAGAAGGCAATGATTTCTGAACACTTTGATAATATCAAAGCACTGATTATTGACATGGATGGGGTATTATGGCGAGATTCGCAGTCTATCGGGAATTTGTCGAAGATCTTCGAACAAATTCGCATGCAAAAATTAGATTTTATCCTGGCAACCAATAACGCTACCCGCACGGTGGAAGAGTACTATGATAAATTGGAAACATTTGGTGTGGATTTGCTTGACGGCCATATCATTAATTCGGCTGAAGCTGTGGGGATATTCATTTTGGAGCATTTTCCCAAAGGAACCAGTGTGTTTGTTGTCGGCCAGCCCAGTTTAAAACGTACGCTTGCGGATTATGGATTGAAAATTCTGGAAATGGAAGCTCGGAATGCGGAAATAGTTGTTGCTTCACTGGATTACGACCTGACTTATGAAAAACTAAAAAAAGCCTCATTGTTGATCCAGGATGGGGCAGAATTTATTGGCACTAATCCCGATAGTTCTCTGCCAACACCGGAAGGTTTTATTCCTGGATCAGGAGTTGTGATCGGTGCACTTGAAATCGCTTCGGGAAAGAAAGCAAAGATCATCGGTAAGCCAGAATCTTTGTTGTTTGAGATGGCTCTCAAACGGCTGGGCAGCTTTCCAGATCAAACACTTGCAATTGGTGATCGGCTTGAGACGGACATTGCTGGCGCTCAGGCGGCAAATATCCATACGGCCCTGGTATTGAGCGGGGCATCAACACAGACTCAGGCTGAGAAGTTCGAACCACAGCCTGAAGTTATTGTCAAAGATCTGACAGAATTGCTTTTTTGATGACTGATAATAAACCCCTTATCTACGATCTTGGAAAACAAGAATTACAAAGCTGGTTCACGAATCTGGGCCAACCGGAATTCAGGGCAGACCAGATTTGGACAGCAATTTACCAGACCTTTCGAACTTCTCCAAAGGAAATTACGACACTTCCAAAAGATTTGCGTGAAATAATTGACAAAAGTTTTTCTTTCCGTGCTTTATCGCCTGTCAGGGCGATTGAGTCCCAGGATGGACAAACGGTCAAGACTTTATTTAAACTGCAGGACGGGAATTTGATTGAAGCGGTATTGATGTACTACGAAGACCGGCATACGTTGTGTATTTCCTCCCAGTCAGGATGTGGTATCGGCTGTTCTTTTTGTGCAACTGGACAAATGGGTTTCAGACGCAATCTGAGCAGCGGTGAGATCATCGCCCAGGTGCTGTATTATGCGCGGATGCTGGACGAGACAGGGGATCGTGTGACAAATATTGTCATGATGGGTATGGGAGAACCATTTCAGAACTATCAGAATGTGATGGAGGCATTGGATCGCTTGAATAATCCGGATGCAATGGGATTGGGTGCGCGACGCTTTACCGTCAGCACCGTTGGGTTAGTACCGAAAATTAAACAATTTGCGGATGAAAACACCCAGTATAATCTGGCGATCAGCCTGCACACTGTTAATAATGAATTGAGATCGAAGTTAATCCCAATCAATAAGCGTTATCCGGTTAAAGATTTATTGGATGCCTGCAGATATTATGTGAAGAAAACCAACCGGCGGATCACTTTTGAATACGCACTGATCCAGGGTGTTAATGATGCCATCAATGACGCGGAAGCACTGGCAGAGAAGATCAATGATTTGTTGTGCCATGTCAACCTGATACCTCTCAATCCGACGGTGGGATTCTCCGAACAACCCAGCAGCAGCAGTCAAGCAGAAGCTTTTTGTCAGGTATTGGATCGACACCATATTCCTTGTACTATTCGCTTACGGCGAGGGATAGAAATCCAGGCAGGCTGCGGACAGCTGGCAGCGGAAAACGAGTAATTTACTAATCAAGGTGATAGAATCGGATCGATATGAGTGAGAATATCTTTGCAAAATGGCGCAATGGCCTGGAAAAAACACGAAGAGTCGCTTTTGGGCGAATTGCCAATTTTCTGGGTACTTCAGAACTCAATGATGCGGCCTGGGAGGAACTGGAAGCTTTGTTGATTCAGGCGGATATGGGTATGGAATCCACATTGGATGTGGTTGAGTCATTGCGGGAGACTGTCCATGAAAAGGGTTTGACCCAAACACAAGAATTGCTGAATGCGCTCAGGGATGAGCTGCTGGCACGCCTGAAGAAACCTGAATTTCCGGATTTTGCTGCCAATCCGACCATAATCATCCTGGTAGGTGTAAACGGCTCTGGAAAAACCACATCTGCGGCGAAACTGGCCTATCGCTATCAGGCAGAGGGTAAATCTGTGCTTCTTGTGGCGGCAGATACCTACCGTGCGGCGGCGATTGATCAGCTCAAAATCTGGGCGGATCGTGTAGGCGTGCAGATGGTTGCCGGCCAACCGGGCGGTGATCCCGGAGCAGCAGCATATGATGGTGTTTCAGCAGCGATAAGCCGAAAGCAAGATATTGCCATTATTGATACTGCCGGCAGGCTGCATACCCGTTATAATTTGATGGAAGAGATTAAGAAGGTCCACCGGGTTACAGGGAAGGCTCTCTCAGGCGCACCACACGCTACCTGGCTGGTTTTAGACGCTACCACAGGGCAAAATGCTTTACAGCAGGCAAAATCCTTTCAGGAGGCTGTGGAGATTGATGGCGTGATTCTGGCCAAGCTGGATTCTTCTGCAAAGGGCGGAATGGCTTTTGCCATAAAAGAGAAATTGGGATTGCCGATTTTGTATGCTGGGTTGGGTGAAAGCCTTGAAGATTTTCGGCAGTTTGATCCCGAAGCATTTGTTGATGGAATTTTAGAGCAGTAATTATTGGAGGAACAATGTCGACTGATTTGAATACACGTCTTAGCGAAGCATATGCAGAATTATTGAACCTTCAGGAGCATCTTTGACTTAGCTGATAAGAAAATCGAGCTTCAAAAACTGGAAAAAGAAGCCCAGAAACCGGATCTGTGGGATGACCGTGAACGAGCCCAGAAGGTTATGATCCGCCAGTCCAATCTCAGAAATGAAATCGAATCTTATGAGGCTTTAAAAAAACGCGCCAAAGATACTCTGGAACTGCTAGAAATTGCTGATGAATCAATGGAGAAGGAACTCGAACAGGAAGTCGAGGACATTGAAATTGCTGTTGATAAACTGGAATTAAATACACTCCTGTCGGGAAAATACGATCATGGCAATGCACTGCTTGCTATCCATGCCGGCGCAGGCGGCACAGACTCACAGGATTGGGCTGCGAGGCTTGAGCGCATGTACCTGCGTTGGGCTGAGAGGCATGGCTACGAGACCGATATCCTTGACCGCACGGAAGGTGAGGAAGCTGGGATTAAAAGCGTGACGATCGGAGTAAGTGGAAACCTGGCCTATGGTTATTTGCGGCCAGAAAAAGGTGTCCATCGGCTGGTGAGATTGTCACCATTTGATGCGGCGCACCGCAGGCATACATCCTTTGCGCTGGTGGAAGTACTCCCGGAAATGGATGATCTGGATGAAGTTCAGGTGCCAATGGATGACGTCAAGGTCGATGTCTACAAATCCTCTGGCGCGGGTGGACAGAATGTCCAAAAGAATGCCACAGCTGTCCGGCTAACACATGTCCCAACCGGCATGGTTGTGACCTGCCAAAACGAAAGGTCCCTGGTCCAGAACAAAGAAAACGCGCTCCGAGTTTTGAAAGCGCGTTTGCTTGAAATGAAACAGGAAGCACAAGATGAAAAAATCTCTGAATTACGAGGAGAGTACACCAAGGCAGAGTGGGGTTCACAAATCCGGTCCTATGTACTTCACCCCTACCAGCTCGTAAAAGACCATCGCACTAATTTTGAAATGGGAAATGCCCAGGCAGTACTCGATGGAGAAATTGACCCCTTTATTGAATCTTATCTCCGCAAGACAGATTAAAACTCAATCCAATTTTCTGGCCAATTCAACCATTTCCATTGAAATTTCTTTTTTATAACCAACCACGTCTTTAAGAGGCGTGGTTGTAATTTTTCCTTCGTTCAAACCAACAAGCACGCCGTATTCACCGCGATCTATTGCTTCGATAGCGCCATTACCAAACCGACTGGCCAGTAAGCGGTCAAACGCGCCAGGGGCACCGCCACGCTGGACATGCCCCAGAATTGTGGCACGGATCTTAAAGCCCAGACGTTCTTTGTTTTTCTCAAAATAGTGGGTGAGCGCATCGGCGTTGTATTTTGCGCCTTCCGCAACAACGATAATTGCGTGTTCCTTGCCGTGCTCATAAGCCAACCGGAGAGATTCAGCAACTTCTTCAGGGTCAGATTCGACTTCGGGCAGCAGGATGTATTCTGCACCGCCGGCTAAACCTGCCATCAGGGCGATATATCCGCATTTGCGCCCCATAACTTCCAATAGAAATGCTCTTTGATGAGAGGATGCTGTTACTTTGAGACGGTCAATGGCTTCCAATGCAATATTAAGCGCAGTATCCACACCAATGGTCATCTCTGTGCCGGCAAGATCATTGTCTATCGTGGAGGCGATACCGACAACCGGATAGCCAAGTTCATTGATAAGGTGTGATCCAGTTTGCGAACCATTCCCACCGATTACAACCAAAGCGTCAATCCCGATCTGACGTAAAGCTCGGATACCTTTGAGCCGGCCCTCTTCAGTTTTAAATTCTTCGCAGCGAGCAGATCCAAGGATTGTGCCGCCTCTATGGATAATTCCGCCAACGTCACGGGTGCCCATCTCCTGAATGTTTCCAGAGATTAAGCCGGCATAACCATTGCGAACGCCATACATGGCCCATCCTTTGGAAACACCGCATCGAACAACGGACCTTATCGCAGAATTCATGCCGGGGGCGTCGCCACCACTGGTTAATACAGCAACACGTTTCATGCATTCCTCTCTTTTTCGTCTTTTAGGTTAAGTTCTATTTCATCAAGCTGATTATAACTGAGGTTGTAAACATATTATAATCATAAAAAGCTGAAGAATCAGTAATTCGCAAGAAAGGAAGTTTTCCAGTGAAAAAAGTATTTAAAGATTTTCGTGATTTCATTGCCCGGGGGAATGTGGTTGACCTCGCTGTTGGTCTCATCATCGGTTCTGCTTTCGGAACCGTGGTCAATTCTGTGGTGAATAATTTGATGATGCCGCCTTTGGGCTTGTTAATTGGAAATGCAGATTTTCAGGATTTGTTCATAGTGTTACAACAAGGCGATGAACCTCTGCCTCCGAGCGCAACTCTGGAAATGGCGCGTGAACTGGGCGCGGTAACGCTCAATTATGGGCAGTTTATTACAGATGTAATCAGTTTTCTCATGCTGGCGCTTGGTGTATTTTTGATTATTAGGGGGGTCCAATCTTTACAGGAATCGGTTCAGAAACCAAAACAGGAAGTAGAGAAAGAACCCACCGAAAAGGACTGTCCTTATTGTCAGAAAGCAATTCCTATTAAGGCCAATCGCTGCCCATATTGCACTTCACAATTAACACAAATTGAGAGAGGTGGCCATGCCTAGGGATATCCTGGTCACAATTCTTGAAGATGATGTATTTGCCCGCAACTGGATGGCGCTGATGCTGGTGCGGGATTGGCGAACGCGTGTGATCGGGGAATTTACAAATAAGTTGGATTTATGTGATTTTATTCAGAAAAAAAATACTTTTTTTGATGTTCTGATCGTTGATCTTGATCTTTTCGGGGAAAAATTTTCAATTAGTGATATTTGTCAATCCCTGGGGAACTCTCATAAGTCAGTCAAAATCTTGCTAACCGGGGTTCAGCCCAATAAGCATGTCCTGCGTCAGATCAGTGATGAGCAGATTTGCGGCTATGTTCTCAAGGAAGAGTTAGGGTATTCCCTGAACTGGGCAATTGTTTTTATCGTCCAGGGTTACTGGGTCATGACGCCAGGCACACATCAACTTGCTTATGAACAGGGTTTTTACTTGCCCGAAAACAAATTTATTCTTGATGGACGTAAGGATTTGCCAGGATTTACGGACCATGAGGCAGAGGTGGCGAGGCTTGCCTTTATCTTTAGCCTGGGCCGCCGCGATCTGGCCGATGAATTGAAGATATCTGAACAATGGAGTTATGGGTTGGTCAGTGAGATCTATAAAAAAATGGGACTGGGCGAGATTCTATCGGGCGTAACAGATCTATTTTCTTATATTCCTGAAAGCCCAATTATCCGCGGTCATTTTGAAGACATATTAGAGCAATTGGGCGGTTCAACAAAAGCCCGAGATATGGAGACCCTTGCTTACCACCTTCTCACAATGCCAGAAATTAAGAATTAAATAAATCAATTGGGCTTAAGCTCTCATCATGGGGTTTAATCTGAATAAATCTTTTCACTGGAAGTGAAAGAACTAATATCTGATGGCGTATCCGGTAATGAAGAAGCCCTTTCGGTGAGTATGAGGGCTTCTTCTCTTGATTTGTTAATTTTTCGGATTTACTCTTGATGAATTATTACGGCTGGAGCACACGTCCCATGAACAAAATGGTTCCGGTGGGTTCGTGCTGGATCATGAATAAGAAGGGGCGGTCAATGATCAGTGAAATTGGTTCGTCTGGTGCTGCGGATTCAGCTGTCATTATTACCACTGTGGCCGCAGCGGCTTCGGTGCCCTCTTCGTCTACAGTGATGGTAGCTTTGTGCAGCACATCTGAGATATATAATCTCTCCACTTCGGTCATTCCAGAAAAGTCGGCCAGTTCTGAATTGAAAGCCTCGGCCATATCCAACGCTGACAGCGGCTCTTTAGCATTGGTGCTGGTTTCGTAATCAAACTTTGGCATTTGCAGGTTAACAGGTTGCATCATTAATTCTGATGTAATGGACTCAATTTTCTCCGCGTCCAATGCTGTTTCAAATTCTTCAAAGCCATTTTCGTCAGGCACAAAAATCGTCATCACAAAATCCGGGCTCAGATATGGCAATCGCACAGCCTTATAATCATCACCATCGGTGTAGGCAAGACGCTCACCGGAGAGTTTCATCATGTCCACGCTGACCTCCGAACCATCCAACAATGTGAAAGGTGCTGGTTCGGTTGCATCTTCATCAAATGTATAACGCCAGGAACCGTTGAAATATATGGCATTGGCCAAAACCAATCTGGTCAGGTCTGTCAAGACACCTGGTGGAATGAGATCTTTAATTTTTTCTTCCGTTTCATTTTCGATCCACTGATTGATGGCTTCTCTGGCCCCTTCTGCATCGCTCTGGTAATCAACATTGTACATGCCAGCACCATAGTTCCGGGCAAGAATATCCAGAAAAGCGGCTTTAAA
>JBMCLF010000007.1:0-19368 GCA_048615215.1 Candidatus Brevefilum sp. | reverse complement strand
ATAATGTCATCGACAATACTGATGCCATCGTGGTGGGCGCATGGTATGAGCTCCCGATAGCGAGTTATAACCTGGATGAGGGAGTGTACCCAAACGTCAATTGTGATGGGATTGTCAATATTCAAGACCTGGCGATGGTGACGAGCAATAATGGTTTGACTTCGGAGGGTACCTATGCTGGTTGGGCGCCTTAAAGGAAAAATAAATGCGTTATACTTTACATCATGTACACAAAATCAATGACATTCCGGATAGGGGCGTTTTTGTTAGCCGCCGCTCTGGCCCTGGGCGTTTATTATTTGCCGGCGGGCGCGCAAACCGACACGACGATTTCAGTCGAGCCAGCCCAGGTGTCTGTACAGCGAGAAAACAACTTTCAAATCGAGATCACAGTTTCGAAAGGTGTGAATGTGAACGCTTTTGATGTGCGGATTACTTACGATCAGCAGCGCCTTTCGCTGCAAAGCTGGGCGCACGGGGACTACCTGAGCGCGATTAACTGCCTGAATGCGATCAAATCGCCCGGCCTGTTGGAGTTGGGCTGCACACAAATCCAGCAGGAACCTGTCAGTGGGGATGGGGTGCTGCTGGCCTTGGATTTCACCACGCTCGCCCTGGGGCAGGCGGCCATCAATATCGATAGCGCAGTTTTTGCTGACAGCGCTGGCAATAAATCCCAGCCTGACCGGGTGGGCGGAATGGTAAGTATCGAATCGCTCCCAACCTACACGCCTACAGCTACCTTAACGCAAACACCCACACCAACTCAAACCCGAACCTGGACGGTAACGCCGACCAGCACCCAGACGGCTGCGCCTGACCAGCCAACGGACACTGCAGCCGACCCGACAGCGACTGTCACGGCTACACCTGCTGGGACAGATCCATCCTCACAGGAGGTGGAACCCACACAGTTTGACATAACCAGTACGAATACGCCGATTTCACAGGTGATTGCCCCTTCTACACCAACGCCGACTCCTGAATTTGGCTTTCAAACAGCGACTGTCGTTTTAACGTCTGATGCAGGAGGGGTAGCATTAGGGACGGTACAGGTGGGACAATTGCCTGAACGGGAAGATCTGGATTCTACTGATCTGTCAGAAACGAACCAAAACGCGGTGTCGGAGATTGAGGGATCGGAACCGCTATCATTACGGAAGCTGTCATTAACCTGGAACGGTATTTTGTTGGGTGTCCTGACTTTTTCAATCCTCGCCATTGTTGTGATGACCATCATACTTATTCGTCGAAAAAAGCAAAAAGAAGAGGATTTACTTTTATGAAGCGAAATTTTTATCGAGTGATATTGGTTTTTTTAGCATTATTTCTTCTTATATTTGCGGGATTTCAATCTGTGCTGGCACAGGATGTGGAGCCGGCCGAAGCCGGTGTATTTCAGGACCTGGAAGTCCTCCCGAATGCTCAATTTGAGGTGCCAGTGTCGATCCGTAATGTAGAGGACCTCTACGCGGTGGATATCATCATTGAATTTGATCCGGACATACTGGTTGCAGAAGATGCCGATCCGGAAAAGGATGGTGTTGGGCTGGCCGTGGGCACTTTTTTGGACCCGGGCCTGGTTTTATTCAACACGGTTGATAATGGATCCGGCACAGCGCGATTGACAATGACCCAGGTCAACCCCAGCGAACCGAAATCGGGAGAAGGGGTGCTCCTGGTGCTGTACTTTCGAGCGCTGGCCGCAGGCGAAAGCGATCTGACAATCACCAGCGTGGAACTTTCGGACCGGGGAGGCAACACCATCCCGGCAGAGGGCGTGAATTCCACTATTATCGTGTCCAGCGAGGCTGTGGAGCAGGAAAGTACACCAATCCCCGTGCAAAACCCTACTGAAGCGATCATCGTGCCGACATTGGCGCCGACCGCGTCCCCCACGCCGACACCCACTGAAAGCCCCACACCAACGGCAACAGAGGAACCGGAAGCGGAACAGCGTGCCGTCTCGCATGAGGAAATATCCGGGGATGAGGGGCGCGGTGCATCCGAAAATGAGGCAATGTCAGAAGACGCGAGTTGGGACGAAACCCAAAACAGGATTTCCTTGCTGGATTATTGGTGGCTTGTTGCCCTGGTTGTCTTGATTGCAATCGGGATGGGTTTATATTTATTGATTAGCAAACGACAATAGACCTGAGGGAGTTTTTCTTTATGAGAATTACAAGAAAGTTTTCACTGACCTTAATATTCGTGTCAATTATTTTGCTGGTTTTCACGATGCCCAAATCTGTGTTCTCACAGACGGATCCCCCTGCCGCTCAGCTTGCGATTGATCCGTCAATCTCTTCTGCGCTTGCTTATGAACCACACCAGATTACAATTCAGGTAGCCGATGTGGAAAATCTGACGGCTTTTGAGTTGCGAGTCGATTTCGATCCGGATGTGGTTCAAATCGTGGATGTGGTTAACGGCGGTTTTCTGGTTGAACCAGACGACCCAGCATTTTATTCACCCGATAATAACGATGGTGATTGGAATACCGATGGGTACATCCACTTTGGCCTGGCTCAGCAGAGCGATTCAGTCACCGGTGAATTGACTCCGAAGTCTGGGACGGGTGATTTAATCATCATCACCATGCAAGCGTTGGCCTTTAATGAGACCACGGACTTTGAAATTGATGAAAGCGAAACCGAACTTGTCTGGTGGGGAGAGGATCCGGATGACCCGGACGGCCCGGTGGATGGCGATCTCATTCCCTATACAACTGCCGATGGTGTTGTGAATACCGTCAATTTTGTTATTAGGTTTCCTATTTTCCTGCATTAAGAGCAATACTTCCATCCCTTCGAAAGAGGCTGTCGATTGTAAGGTCGGCCTCTTTTTGTTTTAAGAAAATAATTTTGGATTATTAGCATGATTTGGTATTCTTGATGTCACTCAATTTTTTGTGGAGTTTGTTTTATAAAACGCATTGGGGCTCTCACAGGCAGAAGGGACGCACCTGGCCTGAACACCGCCACTCGGGCGGTGGAAAAGACCTTGTTGGGCATTTATGACAACCAGGTTTTGGGCATTCGCAATAACAATAATTTTGTCATTGCGCCCTCATAGGGGGCGACGGAGTCCCTGGAGTGCATAGAACTATATCCAACGAGTTAACTTTGCGATTGGTCTGGAATCTCAAGATATTATTCCCTTTTCAACTGGAATATGCTATACTATGACCGCTGTCAAAATGACTTGACGGACATTATTTCACACGCCCCCGGATTTGTCCTGCGTGCCCATATGATGGGTTGGGGACAAGCCAGAAGGAGGCGGAGGTTTAAAACGCAAAGGAGTTTAATAAATTATGTCACCCACTGTAACAATGAAAGCCCTGCTTGAAAGCGGCGTCCATTTTGGCCACCGCACCAATAAATGGAACCCGAAAATGCGTTCGTATATTTTTACCGAACGCAACGGCATCCATATTATTGACCTGCAGCAAACGGTTCAATTATTGGACGAAGCCTACGATTTTATCGTTGATAAGGTCCAAAAAGGCGGCACGGTCCTGTTCGTCGGCACTAAACGCCAGGCGCAGGATACGATCCGAGAAGAAGCGGAACGCTGCGGTATGCCCTACGTCAACGAACGCTGGTTAGGCGGGACGATCACCAACTGGTTCACTATCCAGAAGCGAATTTTCGAGCTGGAACGCTTGGAGCGCATGCGCGACAGCGGCCAGATCGAATTGCTGACCAAAAAAGAAGGCTTGATGATCGAGCGCGACATCGAGCGGCTTGACAAACGCCTGCACGGTATCCGCACGATGAAACGCCTGCCGGACGTCCTGTTTGTGGTCGATGTGAACCGTGAAGAAACAGCGGTCCATGAAGCCAACCTGAAAGAGATCCCGGTGCTGGCCATGGTGGATACCAACTGTGACCCTAAGGATATCGATTACATCATCCCCTCCAATGACGATGCCATCCGTGCCATCAAGCTGATTGTCGGCAAGATGGCCGATGCTGTTATGGAAGGCAAAGCCATTCGCGGCAAGGAAGAAGCCGAAGAGCAAATGGCTGCTGAACCGATGCCCGAAGAGATCAGCCGCTTCATCGAGGATGAAGAGGATCTGGAAGATGAGGCTTTGCTGGGAGAATCCACCCTCAAACATCTTGGTTCTTCCCAGAAATCCAAACTCAACAAACCCAAGCTTGAGAGTGAGGATGAAGAAGAATTGATGGAAGAAGCCCAGGCAGCAGAACAAGAGATTGAAACGGAATTGAAAAAAGCTGAGAAAACCGCTCCTGAGCCAGAGGCCGAAGTTGAAGCAGAAGAAACTGCTGATGCTGAAACTGATGAGGCAGTAGAAGCTGAAGAAACTGAAGAAACTGAAGAAACAAAAGAAGACTGAGGATTACCGCATTTTACTGAGATAGGAAAAGAAAGCATTATGGAAATTACTACTGAGATGATCAAAGAATTACGGGAGGCCACTGGCTGCGGTATTCTCGATTGCCGGGCGGCCTTAAGGGACGCTGACGGTGATTTTGATAAGGCTGCCGATATCCTGCGCGAGAAGGGCCTGGCTAAGGCTGCCAAACGCGCTGGCAAGGAAGCTTCAGAAGGTGTCATTGAAATATATTCCCACGGCGAAGGCCGCATGGCTGTGATGGTTGAAGTGAACTGCGAGACCGACTTTGTCGGCCGCTCGCCAGATTTTCTTGAGCTGGCGCATGAACTGGCCCTGCAAGTCGCGGCGGCCAATCCCCTGTATTTGTCCGAAGAGGAAATTCCTCAATCTGCCCTCGACCATGAAAAGCAGATCGCTGCAGCGCGGGCCAAAGAAGAGGGCAAGCCCGAGAAGGTGATCCCCATGATCGTTGAGGGTTACCTCAAGAAATATAAGGAAGAGACGGTACTTTTAAACCAGCCTTACGTCCGCGATGGCAGCATGACCGTCCAGGACCTGATCAACGAGCAGGTGATCAAATTAGGCGAGAAGATCGTCGTCCGACGATTTGTCCGCTGGGAACTCGGCGCCGAATCCGGCGACACAGAGGACACTGAAGAAGCATAAGAATCAGCAAGGCCAGCCGCAAGGTTGGCCTTTTTATAATGTCTGACCGGAAGGTAATCCCGGAGGGCAATAGATGAAAGCGAATGGTTTGGAATATAAACGAATACTTTTGAAATTGAGTGGTGAGGCCCTGGCAGGTGAAGGTGGGGTTGGCATTGACCCTGTCAAAGCCAACTCGATTGCGGAACGAGTCAAAGAAGTTCATGACATGGGTGTTGATGTGGCCATTGTGATCGGCGCGGGTAACCTGTGGCGGGGGCGGCGCGGCAAACACGCCGGCATGGATCGGGCGACCGCAGATTACATGGGCATGCTGGCCACGGTGATGAACGCTTTGGCTTTGATGGATGCCTTTGAGCGGATCAATGTGGTCACACGGGTGCAGAGCGCCATAGAGATGCGTTCGGTGGCTGAACCGTACATCCGCCGGCGCGCCATCCGGCATCTTGAGAAGGGCCGGGTGGTGATCTTCGGCGGTGGGACCGGCAACCCTTATTTCTCCACGGACACGGCGGCAGCCCTGCGCGCCATGGAGATTGATGCCGATGTGCTGATCAAAGCTACCAAGGTCGATGGGGTATATGATAAGGATCCCAACAAGCACGAGGATGCCAGAAAATTCGACCACCTGACCTACATCGATACGCTCAACCGGCGCCTGGAAGTGATGGACAGCACGGCCGTGTCGCTGTGCATGGAGAACACGCTGCCCATTCTGGTGCTGAATTTGTGGGATGAAGCCGCCCTGCCAAACGCATTGCGAGGGAAGGATGTGGGCACCCTGGTTCATGAGCAGGAAGAATAAGAAGCCATCGCGGCCGGACTTGACCTTCAATTATTAATAGAATAGAATTTACACGCTGTAAATGCCCTCGTAGCTTAATGGATAGAGCAACTGCTTGCGGAGTAGTAGGTTGTGCGTTCGAGTCGCACCGAGGGTATTTTTTTATTTAACTTGGGTGGAAATTTATGTCGTATGTTCAGGTAATTTAAGCGCTGAATTTTACAAACCGGTTATCCATTAGGAAAACCTTAAAATTTCTTGACAGTCTTTTTGTTGTTGTTTAAAATGGATAAATAAGGTCTAAATTATAATAATAAAAAGAGTTTTGATTTGGTTGGAAAAAGAATCTTTGAGAATTACCAACAAACCATAGGATGCTAATAATGATACGCCGCCAGGTGTGTTGGGACAGACCTCGCATCCGATTTCTGAGCTCGGATTATCTGTACTGCATGCCTGGATTTATGAAGAAAATCCATCCGGTATTTTTGCTGACTGGAACCTAAATGTTGTTTGTTATTAATCGGTATAATGAATAAGGAGTGATTCATGAAGTTTCAGATTAAAAATTTAGTGAGTGGTCAAGCCTCAGCGGATCAAATCTCAATTTTTGAGGAGATAACAAAGCCAGGTTTTGGCCCGCCCTTGCATAATCATCATGATCAAATGGAAGTATTTCACATTCTCAAAGGAAAGCATCTTTTTCATCTGGATGGCCGTGAAATCATTGCAAATCCAGGCGATTGTGTCATGATCCCCAGCGGCATGTCACATACCTTCAAGAACGACGACACGGATGATGGGTTAATCCATTTTGAATTAATCCCATCAGGGAGTTCCGAAGCATTTTTTGATCGGTTGGTCAACGATTTTGAAGGTATTGAGGATATGGGAAAATTTTTCAAAGAGCACGGGCTTGATTTGTTAGGACCCCCGATATAAAAATTTGTGCTTGAAACTCTTACACGAAAACAATACCCTGTTGCATTCATAAAATTGTGACAGGGTGTGTGGTTTTAAACTGGTTGCAGTGGAATATGCAGTCCCAATCGAACCCTGGGATGCAAATATGGAAGGCGCTCCTTCTGTCTTAGGCCAGGATCTGCATGCCAATCCCAATTTGGGACTGTATGTACTGCACGGCTGGATCTGGAAAGAAAATTCCTCTGGCGTTTTTGCTGATTGGAACCCCAACCTGTCTTGTGAGAGTTGAGCATTAGGGATTCATGCTTTATAGTATTCTGTCAGGGGAGTTGACTGCCTGAATCCTAACAATTTTGCTTTACAATTTTGCTTTATGAAAGCCACTTCGAATTCGGGGTGGTTTTTATTTAACGGCCTGTCACTATTTTGTAAATTGGTTTTTACGCTGGACGCTGATTTTCATCATGCAATGGCGGTAGAATGACTAGAGAAACAGCTCTGCTCGTTTTTGTTGCTGAAGTGCATCAAATCCAGTAGAATTCCCAACTCAGACGACTTCAAAGATTATGAGATTGACAATGATTTCAAAAAATAAGCGTCATTTTACACAATCGAATTTCGCAGTTCCGATGTTCCTGCTGGTGTTGTGTGTATTGGCTTATGGGCTGCTGATCCCAACACTGGGCTATTATTGGGATGATTGGCCCTATGCCTGGATCAACCATATGTACGGCCCATCTGGATACCCGGAATTTGTTTCCCTGGATAGGCCGCATTCCGCCTGGATCTTCATGCTGCTGACCTCCTTACTGGATGAAGGACCGCTGGGATATCATATTAGCTCTTTGCTGTTATTCTGGCTCTGTGCGGTTTTGTTCTGGGCCTTAATTCGTCAGTTGTGGCCGGCACATCGAAAAGAGGCCTTTTGGGCGGCTCTACTTTTTGCGGTTTATCCTGGGTTTTTAGGGCACCCACAGGCGATTATTTACAACCATCACTTCGCCGCTATGGCGCTGGTTTTATTCTCTTTTATCGGCATGGTTAAAGGCATCCAAGCCTCTGGAGAAAAAGGAAATTTCCTCCAGTCTGCTGCCTGGCACCTGCCGGCCATCGCGGCAATGGTTTTGAGCCAATTTACCATTGAGTATTTTCTGGGCTGGGAAGCGGTGCGCTTGCTGGTGGCCTGGGTTGCACAGAACCCCCAAAAATTGGATTTGAACCGCAGAGCTGGCCGAATTATTATACATGTCTATCCCTATATTTTAGCCACGCTCTGTTTCCTGATCTGGCGTGTTTTTATTTTTCAATTTCCCACTTACCAGCCTGTGGGAGCGGGTGAAGCGGAATTTGTGCTGCATGATTGGCTAATAAGCACCGTCATCCAATTCTTAGAAACTGTTTTCGCCGCCTGGATACGCGCTTTTCCCCGGCTCTCCAGTGGCGATTTTGGCCGTATATTTTGGTTGTCTTATCTGATTCTTACAGCAGGCGCAACAATTCTTGTGTTTTCAGCCGTTTTGCTGTATCACAAAAAACGGTCACCAGAGGACGGGATGGCTATCGGTGGACCTGAAAAATTTGGCGGCCAGGTTTTATTCATCAGCCTGGTTGGCCTCGCTTTTGCCGGCTGGCCTTTCTGGCTGGCAGATCTGAACATAAATATTAATTCACCTTTTCACAGCCGCTTCACCATGGCTTTCATCCCCTGGGTTGCACTATTCCTTACCGCATTTTATTATTGGTTTTCCAAAATTCGAGCATGCGGTGTTCACGTTTTGAACCTTATCGTGATCTCTGTGCTGGTGGGTGGTTCGGCCGGCTACCATTATTGGAACGCAAACTTCTACCGCAATGAATGGCTGGTCACCCAGCGTTATTTTCAGCAAATGGTTCACCGCATTCCCGATCTGACCCCCGGAACCTCGCTGGTGATCAACGACCTGCGTGCCCTGAGCCTCTACCAGGACGATTCGCTAACGGCCATCATGAACTGGACCTACTCGCCGGAAAACACAGACAAATCGATGGATTATATGGTTCAGTACCTCAGCGTTCGTCTGGGCAGAGAGATCCCAGCACTGGAACCGGGGCTGACCATCAAACATCCCTATCGATCTCTTCAATTTACCGGCACAACGGATCAGTTGCTGGTGGTGTATTACCAACCGCCGGGATGCCTGCGCGTGTTGGATTACGATCACCCCGACCGGCTGCCGATTGAATTTCCAATCGCTATGATTCCTGCACTGCCACTATCGAAGCCCGAGTTAATCCGGACGGATGTGGAAGAACGGGCCACACCGCCCTTGCACTTGTTTGATGAAACCGAGAGCGAAACCTGGTGCCTGTATTTTCAAGATGCCGACCTGGCTGCACAACGGGAGGATTGGGAAGAAGTAGCGTCGCTGGGTGACCATGCTTTTGAACTTGATGATCAGTCCAATGAGGTGAGCGAATTGTTTGTGTTCATCGAGGGTTATTTGCGGGTGGGACGTTTTGACCGTGCCGAGGATCTCTCAGAGGTTTTGAGTGAACGCAGTGCGAGGCATTATGACGAGGCGATCTGTAATTTGTGGCGCGAGGTGGAACCGGAATTGAATCAATCTGTAGATTTCAATGCGGTTTATGATCGTTTTTGTGACACAGAATGAAATGGCAGATATAAAAACGCTCGATATATTATTCTGATAATAAATCATGGTTATATAATGTGCATTTCCATTATTGTTCCAACTTACAACGAAGCCAGGAATATCTGCAAGACGCTGGCTGCCATCCGTCAGGATTACCCGCCGGATGCGGTGGAAATTATTGTTGTAGATGGCGGAAGTGAAGACAATACGTTGAAATTAATCCCGTCCGATGTCAGGGTGATAAAAAGAAAAAAAGGGCGGGGGTTCCAGATGAACCACGGGGCTTTGGAGGCGCATGGGGAAATTTTGTTGTTTTGTCATGCTGACACCCTTCTGCCCCCAGGATGGCGGGAAGAAGTTGTTCACCAACTTGACAAACCGGGGGTCAGTGCCGGTGCTTTTGGCATTAAATTTTTGCCCGCAAGAGGCGTGCTGCATCTCATCAATACTCTGAATTACCCCCCGGATTGGCGATGGATGTATGGCGACCAGGCGCAGTTCATGAAGAAAACGATGTTTGATGCCGTTGGTGGTTTTCCTGAACTCCCGGTCATGGAAGATTTAGAGATCATGCGGCGTTTGAAGGATAAAGGAAGGCTGGTCAGAGCGAGATTGAAGGTTATCACCGACAGCCGCAGGTTTTTAGAGCGAGGGCCGTTATGTCAGACATGGTTGAATATTCGTGTAGTATTGCGTTATTTATATTTGGGCGTGGATGCAGAAACGATTGCCCGCGATTATTACATCACTAACCGCGACCAATAAGGCGGTTAAAAAACAATTAATTGTTGAAGTGAGTTTGATATCCTTATACTTTCAAGGTGCTACAATGGTCTTATGAAAAAATATTGGTTATTTTCGTTCATTTGGGTATTAATTTTTTCATCCTGTACGACAGTCGGCCCCGTGGAGAACACCGCTAAACCGCAAATATCTACGGAAGCGAAAGCGACAAGCGCGCACCCTTTGTTAAGCCAGGCACGTACACCAGCGCCAACCGCCCCTGCCACTCCCGTTCCAACCCCCACGATAAGGCCGGCTACCTACTTTCATTTCGAGCCGGGCGTGAACCCGCTGACGGGATTGCCTGTGGCTGACCCCTCGCGGCTGGCACGGCGGCCGGTAATGGTCAAGATCTCTAATTGGCCTCGCGAAGGCCGACCGCACGCCGGCCTGATGAGTGCTGATCTGATCTTTGAATATTTTATTGGACATCAGATGAACCGTTTTCCGGGGATTTATTATGGTGATGATTCGGATGTGATCGGTCCGGTGCGCTCCGGGAGGCTGGTGGATGCTCAGCTTACAAACCTTTACCAGGGAATACTGGGTTACGGCAACGCTGATCCTCAGGTGGATGAAGTTTTAGTAGAGGTACTTGGTGACCGGGCGATCTCGTTCAATGAGGCGTCCTGCCCGGCGATGTGCGGAGAGTCAACCCATTCAGCGACGGGAGTGTTTGCCAATTCCGGGGCATTGGAAAATTTTGCGTTAAACATCGGTGTTGACAATTCACCGCCTGACCTGCGCGGAATGTATTTTCAGGCCGAACCGCCACCAGGGGATGCGAGCGGCTTGCAATTGCGGCTGGAGTATGCCAATTTTAGCATCATGGAATGGCGCTATGATCCTGAGTCAGGCGGATACGCGCTGTGGATGGAGGAGGTCAGCGAAGGCGGCCTGGACCTGGCTTTGATGACCGATCGCAACAACGACAAAGCCGTTCATTTTGAGAATGTGATTGTGATGTATGCTGAATATATTGAATATGCCCCTACCCTGCATGACATTGTTTTGCAGGATGTACTCGATTATCGTCCGCCGCTGCTGTTCCGGGACGGCCGCCTATCCTATGCTACCTGGCGTGTACCTGAACCCGACCGGCCGATCATCTTTGAGACATCTGAAGGTGACCCGCTGCCGTTGAAGCCGGGCCGCACCTGGGTGGTTATTGTTGGACAGCAATCACGCACGGTGCATCCCAAAGGCGGTGAGTGGGAAGTTTATTTTGAGCTGCCGTGAGGGGAGGAATTAGGTAGTAGGGAGGTGTTTTTTGGATTTTTTGTGGATGGTGAAAGGGGGTAATCTATCTCCTACTTACCAATTTGCGCCAGGATGGCCTCTGTGGTGGTCACCTGGGCGAAGCCGAGAGCCAAATTCATCAGGCTAGCGAGATGCATTTCTTCATTGATTGACCCGGTGCCATCAGCCGGAATCCAAACCCGGTAGTCTCTAAAATAGGCATCGCGGGCGGTTGATTCGACACACATGTTCGTCATGACCCCTGAGATCACAATATCCTGGATCTTCAAACAGCGCAAAACTGTCTCAAGATCGGTGTTATAGAATGCTGAATACCGATGTTTGAACACTACCTTTTCGTTTGGCAGGGGCCTGAGCCCTGGAACAATCTCGCTCTCTGGCGTACCTTCAATACATTTGCCCTCCCACCACCAATCCATGATGCCTGCATCCAGATTTTCCGGGTGGTGGACATGGCGCGTGAAAATCACAGGAAGGTTTGACTGCCGAAATGCCCTTAAAAGGTTTTGAGCGTTGGGCAAGATGATGGACCCTCCGGTGGTGTAGGTGGGTGAATCGGGTTCAAGAAAGAAATTCTGCATATCGACGATCATTAATGCACAGGCTTCTCGGTTGATTTGCATTTTGTGTGTGTTGTAAGGGGCGATCTTGTCTAACCAGGCTTGTGTTTTTTCAGCTATGTTATCGGGAGAGGCATAGGGTTTCATGTGGGAACCTCTTAATAAATCATTTTGGGTTGTTGGTGGATTTTCATCGTATAAATTGGGGGGAAATTATCCCTTCGATCAGGGATTAAGACACCTGGAAAACCTGAACGAGGTAATAGCCTAACAGTGCCGCCCAGAGCCAGGTATCAATGCGGTCAAGGACGCCGCCGTGACCAGGGATCAGACTCCCGGTGTCCTTTAAGCTGGCAGAGCGTTTGAACAGGCTGATGAGCAAATCTCCTGTAGGTGTCAGCACGGCCAGCGCCAGCCCCATCAAAGCACCCTGCCAAAGAGGTGTGCTGGAAGGGAGCCAGCCGACGCCCCGCCACAGCAGCACCAGCAGCGTCCCACTGAGTGTCCCGATGAAAACAGCACCACCCGACCCTTCCCAGGTTTTATTTGGGCTGAGCTTTGGTGCCAGTTTGCGCTTTCCAAACCATTTACCGAAGAAATACGCCCCGCAATCTGCCAGCCAGGTAACGGGAAGTGCAGTGAGGGTCCAGCCCAGGCCATGGGGTAGGCCGCGCAGGGAAATAAAAAAGCTGCCCAACCAACCCAAATAGAGTATGCCGGCGAGGTTTGCGGTCAAACCTGCAGCGCTTTCCTTAACGCCAGATTCAAATTGGATCAGGGCGGTAATCCCTGCCAGAAAGATGATCGCAGATAGCAACCAACCCAGATATTCGACCCCTAAGAACCACCGCTGGAGCAGGAAGGCCAACACCCCTGCAGTGAGCAGGGGTGTAAATGGGCGGTAGCCCAGCTTATCAAAGACTCTAGAAAATTCCAGTGCTGCGATGAGCAGCACCAGGGTGATGAAACCGTTAAATGCCCAGCCCCCAAAATAGATCAGTACCAATATTAGGGGGATAAAGATCGCTGCGGCTTTAACGCGTTGAGACAACATAGGTTTTATGGATTCAATCCTCAGGTTCAGTTTCTTCTACGT
Organism: Candidatus Brevefilum sp.; assembly: GCA_048615215.1. Taxonomy (GTDB): domain Bacteria; phylum Chloroflexota; class Anaerolineae; order Anaerolineales; family Anaerolineaceae; genus Brevifilum. The sequence continues at coordinate 6,296 of JBMCLF010000007.1, read as the reverse complement.
CTTCTGGATTGATTTTGCCAAACCGCCGGTCGCGGCTGGCATATTCCTCAAGGGCCTTTTGCAATTCTTCTTTGTTAAAATCCGGCCAGTAGACTTTTGGGAAGCACCATTCTGAATAAACACTTTGCCAGGTCAGGAAGTTGCTTGTACGCTTTTCGCCTGAAGTGCGGATCACAAGGTCCGGGTCGGGTATTGCGTCGGTGAACATGTATTCGCTGACCAATTCCTCATCAACCTCCTTCGGATCAACCCCATCTTTCAATATCTGTTTAATGGCGCTAATGATCTCATCCCGGCCGCCGTAGTTGAAGGCTAACACAATGGTGATGCGTCGGTTCTCCTTGGTTAGATCGATTGCCTGACGCACTTTTTTCTGCAGGGCTTTGGAAAGCCCCTCCAGATGGCCGATATGTACCAGGCGTGCGCCTTCTTCATTTAACTCGTCCAGTTCACGGTCGATGACGTCCGAGAGGATGTGCATCAGCCCGGTGATCTCCGCGCGAGGGCGGGACCAGTTTTCTGTTGAAAAGGCATAAAGCGTTAGATATTCAATGCCAAATTCAGCACTGGCGCGGATGATGGTACGCAGGTTTTCAGTGCCAGCCCGGTGGCCGGCGACCCGCGGCATGCCGCGTTCTTTTGCCCACCGGCCGTTGCCATCCATGATGATGGCAACATGCCTGGGGATATTCTCAATTTCTATGGATTTTGTCGTCTGTTCAGATGTCATCAGGCCTTAAACTTCCATAATTTCTTGTTCTTTGCGCTGACCGATCTCTTCGACCTTTTCATTCATCTTATCGGTCAGTTCTTGTAATTCCTTTTCGCCGCGTTCCTCTTCGTCTTCAGAAATCAGGCCTTCCTTTTCAAATTCGCGCAGGTCCTTAATCAGGTCCCGGCGTATGTTGCGGATTTTGACCCGCGTCTCTTCCATACGGTTGTGAACAACACGCACCAGTTCATGGCGGCGTTCTTCTGTGAGCTGGGGCATAGTCAGTCGGATGACCTTGCCATCGCTGTTGGGCGTCAGGCCCAGGTCTGAAGCCAGGATGGCATGTTCGAGATCTTTGAGCGATGCTGGATCAAAGGGTCGGATCAGCAGCTGCCGAGGCTCAGGAACGCTGATGGATGCCAGTTGAATCATGGGGGTGTTGGTGCCGTAGTAATCCACGGGTATGCGCTCAACCAATCCCGGTGAGGCGCGCCCGGTGCGAATCCCGGCCAGGTCTTCTTCCAGCAAACTCAGGGCGGTTTGCATGCGTTCTACCGCTTCACGTAATGTATCTTTGATCATGTTCTTCCTCCTTATTTTTGCTTATACGAGGGTATTAAGCATACAATACAGGGCTCTGTCTGTCCATCAAATAAAATGGATTCCAGTTCATCATTAGATTGATTTTTGGGTTTTTGATCCAAAAACGATGCCAGTGTGATTTTACTGATCCCGCGAGACCAGCCAATCAATCATAGCTTCTTTTTCTGCCGGGCTGACTTCTGCGCCCCGGTCGATCATCTCGTCAAAAACATCTGACCAGCCTTCACGTGAGTATTCGGCATTAAAAACCAGGTCTGCTGAATGGCATTCGCTGCACCTTTCTTCAATCAGCGCTCGGGCTTTTGCCGGGGCGAGCTCGGTTGGTTCTGTGGTTTGGGCGCAAGCCACAATCAGGAAAAGAAGGGTCATCCCGGACAAAGAACCGAGCAACCATCGCTTGAACAAGTCATCCTCCTCAATCAAGTGTTAAAGAACTTACCCTTAGATTATAATCCGAGAATCGCTGAGAGGGAAAATTAAAGGGTGGGCAAGAGGTTGCCTAAAAAATCACGCTTGGCAGCGAGCGCAGAGGCGATGCACACCAAGAGCAAGCAGATAGGCTGTACCGGAGAGCAGGATGATGGTTGCGCCAGAAGTGAGGTTCAGAAAATAAGATATAAGTAAGCCGCCAGTGGTCAGGATCAGGCTCAATCCTGTCGCCAGCCACATGATTTGTTTCATGTTGATTAAAAACAGCGAGCCGATCGCCGCAGGGACGGTCAGCAGGGCGATGATCATGATCAGGCCGACCATTCGCATCAGCATCACCACCACCAGTCCGATCATGGTGATCAGGATCAAATAGAGCAGATCAACTGGCAGGTTGCGCACCCGTGCAAAGGTTTCGTCAAAGGCGGTTGCCTGGAATTCTTTATAAAAGGCGGTTATCAGCCCGATTACAAGGATGTTCACGCCCAACAACAACCACAAATCTGTTTTTGTGACGGATAGGATGCTTCCAAAAAGGTAACTCATCAGGTCGGCTTTGTATCCTGGTGTCAGATCCGTGAAGACGATCCCGATCGCCATGCCCATCGCCCACATCACCCCGATTAGAGTATCTGGTCGCTGGTGAGTCTTGCGCTGAATTGCGCCCATTATGAATGAAGCGGTCAGGCTGAAAATCACAGCGCCTAATACCGGGTTAACCCCCAGATAAAATGCCAGACCCACACCACCATAGGCGGTATGCGCCACACCGCCGGTGATAAAAACCATCCGTTTGAGGACAACCAGGGTGCCAATGATTCCGCACGCCACGCTAACCAATACACCCGCTATCAACGCGTTGCGCATGAATCCATAACTGAGCAATTCTAAAATCATTGCTCCTCCTTGTGATCCGCCAGGACGCGGTGAGGGAGGCCGTGCGCGATGAGATCTACCGGACAATTTTGGTACCCTGCTTTGAGCATTTCGGAGGTAATCTCTTTTTTCCCATGGTAAAACAGCTCGCGATTTAAACAGCCAATTGTTTTGACATAACTGGAGATCACATTCAGGTCATGTGAGACAAGTAAAATGGTCACACCTTGCTGGTTTATATCGTGAAGTATTTGGTAGATCTTCCTGCGGGAGTCAAAATCTACACTGATGGTGGGTTCATCCAATAGAAGTATGGCTGGTTCCGTAGCGAGGGCGCGCGCGATGTAGACCCGCTGTCGCTGCCCGCCAGAAAGCTCTCGTAAAGCGCGGTCTTTTTGATCGAGCATCTCCACCCAGGTGAGTTTTTCTTCGACAATCCGATCATCTTCCTGGCTGAAGGGTCTAAATAAGCGTTTGTTCGAAAGCCGTCCCATGCGGACTACATCCCTAACGCTAATGGGAAAATCTGAATCGAAAATTGAAAATTGCGGCACATAGCCGATGTGGCTGCGGCCTGCCTGAGGGGTTTTGCCCATCACATGGATGGAACCCTGCTGTGGTTCGAGCAGTCCCAGGATCGTTTTTAGCAAGGTGGTTTTGCCGCCGCCGTTGGGCCCGATCAGTCCGATGAAGTCATCTTTGTAAATATTTAATGAGATGTCCCGGATAACAGCTTCACTGTTATAACCTGTGTAGAGACCTTTGATCTCAACCTGTAATGCGGGATCGATTGAATTATGAGTGTCAAACATCGAGTGCTTTCTTAAAAACTTATTGTATATAAGTCAATCACTTAGCGCTGCAGCAAAAGCATCCGCAACAGCACCGAGGTTTTCCAGCCAGTTGCGTTCAAGGGGATCCGCCAACGCGATTGTTGCATCAATCTCCGTAGCAATTGCTTTTGCACTGGCAGAATCAAAACTGGGCTGGATGAAGATCACCCGGATGTTTTCATCGCGAGCCACTTCCACCAGGTTTGCTAATTCCTGGGGGCTGGGTTCCTGGCCGCCTACCTGGACCGGGACCTGTTCAAGGTCAAATTGATCAGCAAAGTAACCCCAGGTGGGATGAAAGACCATGAAGGTGCGATGCGAAATATCAGACAGCGTTGTTTCGATGTTTGTTTCGAGGGTGTCAATTTCCGCAATTAGCTCGTTGAAGTTATCCTGAAAAGCGGATTCTCCTTCAGGGATCAGGGTGATGAGTGAATCAAGGATGTTCGCTGCGATGATTTTCCCGTTTTCTGGTGATAACCAAACATGGGGGTCGAGGTTTTCACCTTCCTGATCGTGTCCATGGCCCTCTTCTTCATTGTGCTGGTCCTCGCCTTCTTGGTGATCGTGGTCTGCAATGGCGATGCGTTGGATGCCGCTGGCACTGTCCACAATGATCAAGTCGGGATTGGTGTCTTGGAAGCGCGGTACCCAGTTCTGCTCGTATTCCACGCCAATGCTGTAGAAGACTTGAGAATTGCTGAGAAGACGCATCTGTTCAGGGGTGGGCTCGTAGGTATGGGGCTCATCGCCGGAGCCAACCATTACATTGATCTGCACAGCATCTCCAGCAATCTGCTCAACAAAATAGGCCTGCGGAGGGATGCTGACGGTGACTGAGAGTGTCTCATCTGCAGCGAGTTCGTCCTGTTGGGCGGATTGGCAGCCTGAGAAAATCAGGGACATGAGAACCATGACGCCTATGACGATCAGTGTTTTTGTTTTTTCTTTTTTCATTTTCATTTCCTTCATTTTGATGATTATTGCTGGCTGAGAGGTTCAAGGTCGTCTTTGGGTGCCTTCCTGGCAGTCCGGGCATAAGCCATTTAATTGCAGAAGGTGGTCTTGAATTTGAAATCCGGTATTCTTTTCGATGCGCGCCAGCAGAGCATCCAGGTCCTCAGAACCGGTGAACTCCACGGTTTTTGCACAGCCTTTGCAGACGAGGGTGTGATGGTGCCCGGGAGAAGCGAGGACGTATCCGTGGCAGGCCTCCGGGCCATGCACACGCCGGACAAGTCCGAAATCGTCAAGTAGGTCCAGGGTGCGATAGACAGTGGCCAACCCGATATCGGCACCTGCGGCAACCGTACGTTCATGGATGGTTTGTGGGGATAGGGGCACCTGTGCTTGCTCAAGAACGTCCAGAACATCCCGGCGCGGCTGGGTTAAGCGCAAACCCTGCTTGTTTAATTCTTTCTGTAAGTCCATAAGCTTTCCTTATTGAAAAAATTTCTCAATAAGGAGTTTAGCATGTTGAACAAGTAAAGTCAAGGGTTGTTTGGTTAATAAAAAAACCCCCGGCCGGCGTTAACCAGGGGTGGGGGAAATTTTCTTAAATGTTCTGATTGTTGTGCGGTCAACAACCTGAAACATTATAACATATTTTTTGGAGTGTCACAAATGCGGCATAAGCTTTTGAAGTGCCAGTGATGTAAAGCATCATGACTCCTCATCAACCTTCGGATGATGAGTGAAACAGGTCTTGCAGGTTAAATATTAAGCTCCTCGACCTGGATTCGAACCAGGAACCTAGCGGTTAACAGCCGCTTGCTCTGCCAGTTGAGCTATCGAGGAATGCGTATGCTATTATACGGAATCTACCCCCGGGTGTCAAGCAAGTCGGGGATAATTTTTTGATAAAAACTGGCTTATTTATCGAGAAAATTATTCCTCAGTATTAACCTCATCAATGATTGATTTTACCAGCCGGTTCAATGTCTCTTTCTTAGAGGTTTCCATGTCCTTGCTGCTGGCGTCCCAGTAGATGTCCAGCAGTTCGGTTACCACCATGCTGCTGGCGGTGCGGCCTTCAGGCAGGCGAACCCGGGCCTGCATCTGCGGGCGTTTGACAAGGTGAAACTCGAAAGCATTGGCAGCCAGGGCGCGCAGGTTTGCTTCGTCGATTAAGGCTTCCCATTCCCGGTGGTATTCAATCACCATCCGCACGACGGCATCCTTCATGTCCTCCTGCGAGGGCAGGGCAGACTGCAAGGTGTGGTTAATCGCCTCGCTTGTTTCGAGCTTGACATGGATGTCGATGAAGGGCCGGATATTTTCCAATTCCCGCCAGGTGAATTTCGTTTCCCCTTTTTTTACTTCCGCCAGGATAAAGTACTTTTTATCCTGCGATTCGCCAAAGTCCACCCGCTCAATTGAGCCGGGATAGATCACCGGGGGATGACCACCTTTGTTCAGGTTTTGTGGTTTGTGGATGTGGCCGAGGGCGACATAATCGAGCCGTTTGTCTTTCACTAGAGCAGGCGGTAGTACCAGGTCAGAGCCCAACATGACCATTCGTTCTGTGCCGTACTGTGCACCTTCCACAGAGGCATGGGCGGTCAGGATGATGGGTATATTTGGATCGGCATTCTTCAACCAGTTTTCAACCAATTCATTCAAACGAGCACCGAGTTCTTCGTAAACTTTTTGAGGTTCAGCGCCTCCTAATTGGAGATGAGCCATCAATCCAGATCGCGATACCCAGGGCAGTGCCAGTACCTGTACAGGCAGGCCTTCCAGGTCATCAGGTTCAAGAAATTGAGGCTTATTTATCACCCGAACATGGGGCACTTCCAGGGTGTCAAACTCCTGGATGGCGTGTGCTCGTCCTGTAGCGGGTG